>CAIUKZ010000001.1 GCA_903899865.1 uncultured Bacteroidales bacterium
ACTGCCTTGCAAATCGGCAAACTTACCTGTCTTATCGGCAACTCCACCGTAATACTTCTTTAAAGCTGCATAAAACACATTACGAACCAATGAGGATTTGCCCGAACCACTGACACCAGTAACCACGGTCATGACATTGAGAGGAAATTTAACATTAATCCCCTTGAGATTATTTTCACTGGCTCCAATTATTTCGATGAAGTTATTCCATTTCCGACGTTGTAAAGGCGTGGGGATAGACTGCTGTCCATTCAAGTACTGCAATGTTACCGAATGGTTGTTTTTGGTGTGAACTCCATTGGGAGGTATCACCCCTTGAAACACTACATCGCCACCCATTCTACCCGCTTCAGGACCAATATCAATTAAGTAGTCGGCAGCTCGCATGATTTCCTCATCGTGTTCTACCACCACCACTGTGTTTCCCAAATCACGTAGCTGTTTCAACACTTTGATGAGAAGATAGGTGTCACGCGAATGTAAACCTATGCTTGGTTCGTCAAGGATGTATAGCGAACCCACCAAACTGCTACCCAACGATGTGGCTAAGTTAATACGTTGACTTTCTCCGCCAGAGAGGGTATTGGAAAGTCTGTTGAGCGTAAGATATCCCAGCCCCACATCATTAAGAAACTGAATGCGACTTTGAATTTCTATCAACAATCGTTTGGCAATATTGGCATCTTGTACATCTAGTTTTATGGTATCAAAAAACAATTTGAGTTGATCTACTGGCATTAAGACTAACTCATTGATGGATTTGCCACCCACTTTGACATAGGTAGCTTCTTTTTTGAGTCTGCTTCCTTTGCAATCAGGGCATACGGTTTTGCCACGGTAGCGAGCCAACATGACCCGATATTGAATTTTATACTGATTACCTTCTAAAAACTTGAAGAAAGCGTTTAATCCTTCAAAATACTTATTGCCAGACCAAAGCAATTCGCGCTGCGCATCAGACAATTCGAAATAGGGTTTGTGAATAGGGAAATTAAATGCTTCAGCATGATGAACCAATTGCATTTTCCACTCAGCCATTGACTCACCGCGCCAGCAAGCCACCGCATCCTGAAAAATAGATAATGTCTTGTTGGGCACTACCAAATCCTCATCAATGCCCACCACTTTTCCAAAACCTTCGCATTTAGGACAAGCACCTAGAGGACTATTAAAACTAAAAGTATGCACAGTGGGAATTTCAAAAACCATCCCATCCGACTCAAAAGACTTTGAGAAATGGAGATAATGGTCTTTCTTTGGTTTCTTGACATTACTATTTGCCTCCAATGGTGCAGGAATGATTTTCAACACGCAAGCTCCTTTACCCTCAAAAAAAGCTGTTTCAACAGAATCGGTCAATCTACTAACAGCCTCCTGACTATGCTCTACTATCAAACGATCTATCAAAATAAATACCCTTTTTTTATCGATTAGCTTAGGTTGCTCTTTGATAATATCTTGTAACATCACGGTTTCACCATCCACCTCTACACGGCTAAATCCTTGCTGAAGGAAAAATTGAAGTTGCTCCAACATTTTAACATTTTCCTCAGGCACAATGGGAGCTAACACCATCAACTTAATCCCATCAGGATAGCTAAGTGCTGCATTTATAACATCTTGCGCTTCGTGCTTTTTAACTACTGCGCCAGACGTTGGCGAATATGTAATCCCTATACGCGCATACAATAGTTTCAGATATTCATAAATTTCGGTAGAAGTACCTACAGTAGAACGAGGATTACGGGTATTGACTTTTTGTTCGATAGCAATGGCAGGTGGAATGCCCTTGATATAATCTACCTCAGGCTTACTCATTCTACCCAAAAACTGACGTGCATAAGAGGACAGACTTTCCACATATCGTCTTTGTCCTTCGGCGTAGATGGTATCAAATGCGAGCGACGACTTACCCGAACCCGACAAACCAGTGACAACAACCAACTGATTACGAGGTATTTCAACGTCAATATTTTTAAGATTGTGCACTCTGGCACCTTTGACTACAATGCTTCCTTTAGTGGACATGTACTACGTTCGATATTAAATAATTTTTCTTGAAAAGACAATCTAAACAAAAGCACAACTAAATTAAGTAGTTACAAGAATTTAGCCACAAGTTATAAGGCAGATTATAGAATAGCTACCTTGTAAAAATTACAACTAATTGCCTACACATAACTTTGCATGACCTAGCTGCGTTAATTATCGTTGGAAAACACAGCCATTAGGAGGTATTTATTATCCCTTTTGTTCAAAATGCAAAGATACATTATCTGTCTCAAATAAAATCTTACAACACCTTTATATTTGCAAGATTAAGCAACCATCTACGCTTCACACCAACGCAATATATGCGCATAAATAATTAAAAATTGGGTGTTTTTTGGCAAGATATTCATTCAACATTCATTTTATCAAAACAATCAAAGTAAACAGTTGTTATAAATAACATACAAATAAGGAATAATTATAAATTTTTTAGACTAAACCGACTGCATTATACAATAAATAGTTGTACTTTTGCGTCAAATATAAATAAATATACATTTATTGGTCTGCAAATTTATACTTTGCTGTATATCAACCAAGTACAAAAACAAGACAATTACTTCAAATGAAAAACAAACGTAACAGACTTCAAGTCATATCGGACATACTTCGCACAACTGTGGTGGGAAGTCAAGAAGAATTATTGAAAATACTCACCGACAAACAATGCGAAGTGACGCAAGCAACCTTATCACGAGATTTAAAACTCCTCAAAGTTGCTAAAACGCCACTTTCGAATGGTGCATATAAATACATTTTGCCTTCCTATAATAAACCAACAGCTGCAGAAGGCACATTTAGTTCGTTAGGATCACACGGAGAATTGATTAGCATTGAGTTTTCAGGACAATTGGGTGTAATTAAGACAAAACCTGGCTATGCTGGAGCGATAGCATGGGAT
>CAIUKZ010000002.1 GCA_903899865.1 uncultured Bacteroidales bacterium
CTTAGTCAATAATATTGGGGATAAAGATAGAGATAAATACTAATTGATGGATTCCTTATCAGTTAATATTTATTTTTGTTGAGATAGATAATAATCATAGAGTTCAAATTGAGAGCGGAAAGGGGATTCGTTGGATCTTTTAAACTCGTTTTCACCATGTTCTTCCACAATTCTTGATTTCACATTATCCCTCAATCCATACTCTATAATGGTATTGAGTTCGGATTGAATTCTTTTATCATAAATCGGAACCGCCACTTCTATCCTTCCATCCAGATTACGTCGCATCCAGTCGGCCGATGAGATATAGTACTTTTGATCATTGTTGTTGCAAAAAATAAAAATCCGGGCATGCTCCAAGTATTTGTCCACAATGCTCACTACTTCCATATTGCCTTTTAGCTCTTTTTGGTTAGGGACTATGGAAGTCATCCCACGGATAATGAGTTGTACTTTCACACCAGCTTTGGCAGCTTCATATAGTTTGAGAATGATGGGTTGGTCGGTGATGTGGTTAATTTTGCACTTGATGAATGCAGGCAGTCCTTTTTTAGCATTATGAATTTCTGTGGTAATGAGTCCATACAATTTCCGACGCATCTCTTGTGGCGAAACCAACAGGTGCGAAAATCTTGGATTTTGGAACGGATGGTCAATGAAGTCAAACACTTTAGCCACTTCTGAAACGATGTTGTTATTGGCAGTGAACAGAGTGAAGTCGGTATAAACAGTAGCATTTCCTTCATGGAAATTACCAGTGCTGATGGCTGCTACACCTTTGTTTTTCTTCATTCTGATAAGGGTGAGCTTGCTGTGAATTTTGAGTCCTTCCACCCCGAAAATCACGTTAACGCCTGCTTCCTGCATTTTGGTAGCCCAATAGATGTTGTGCTCTTCGTCAAATCGTGCACGGAGTTCCACCACGGCGGTTACTTGTTTACCATTCTTGGCAGCATAGATGAGTGCGCGAGCTACTTTGGAGCGCTTGGCCATGCGATAAAGCGTGATGTTTATACCCAGCACCTCGGCATCAATGGCTGCTTCACGAAGTAACTGAACATATTGCGAAAATCCAAAATAGGGATAATGAAGAAAAAGGTCGTTACGTTGAACTGCCTCTAACACTGACCTCGAATTCTTAATTTCTGGGTTGGAAAGCGGCGCTTGTTGCTGGTACACCAAATCTGTTCTTCCCAGACTTGGGAAACCAATGAAATCTTTAAAATTGTGATAGCGACCACCAGCAATGATAGCATCGGTTTTTTTAAATTCCATTTTCTTCAGAATGAAATTTTTCAAATCAGTTGGCATTTCCTCGTCGTACACAAATCTGAGAGGCTCCCCAAATCGGCGACTTTTGATTCCTTTAGAGACCTTGTCCACGAGACTTTCACCAAATTCGGACTCGATATCCATCTCAGCATCACGTGTTATTTTTACGGTATATGCTTCATGCATATCATAAGGTAAACTCTTGAAAATTTCCGAAAGACACAGTCTAATCACATCATCAAGTAGGATTATTGATTTACACGCCTGACATTCAACATTGGAAGGAAGCTCTAGAAATCGAGAAAACTCTGCACTTGGCACCTCAATCAGGGCAAAGAGTTTATCCTTGGGTTTGAAGTCAGAATGTAACTTTACGGCTAAGTAAATCCTATCATCGGCCAACTCAGGGAATGTGGTGTTTTTGTAAAGTATGATAGGGGTAATGGAGTCCAACAATTGAGTCTCATAAAAACATCTCACGAACTCTTCTTGTGCTGGCGATAGTTGTGTTTCATCTAGCAATGAAATATTTTCTCGCTTCAAATCTTCAACAATGGCATCAAATGCAGCCTCAAATTTGGGTTGCATGGCTGCTGTCATCTTGGCTATCTTTTTGAGGATGACGTCAGGTTTTTCTTTAGTGGCTTGTAATCGGATATTGAGTTCTTCCAATCTGCGCAAAGTGGCTACCCTTACACGATAAAACTCATCCATATTATTGGAATAAATTCCTAAAAATCTAAGTCGTTCAAGCAGTGGGACTTCTGGATTGAAGGCTTCTTGCAACACTCTGTTGTTGAAAAACAACCAAGTAATTTCTCTATTAATGTATCTCAACGGTTTACGAGGGGAAGTCATAGCTAATGGTTATAAAAATAAATAAAAACAGTGAATGTCAGACAATGAAAGTTTCGAATCGTAAGACACTGCCAAAGTATGGAAACAAAATTAACAATTTAATTGACACTGAGCGAATAAAAAAGAAAAATGTAACAGTAATTTCACAGCCAACTACAACAACGCCAGCCATTGAGTATCAATAGCTGGCGATGCAAAGTGGGCTTTGGTCATTATTTATACATTCGCTCTCTAATGGATTTAATGTCATCTGATGTCACATAATCATCATAGTCCATTTGTTTATCAATAATTCCGTTTGGTGTTAGTTCAATGATGCGATTACACACTGTTTGGATGAATTCGCGGTCATGTGATGTCATTAAGATATTACCCTTGAAGGCTGTCAATGTATTATTAAAGGCTTGAATAGACTCCAAGTCCAAGTGGTTGGTAGGCGAATCCAACACCATCACATTGGCGTTTTTGAGCATCATGCGTGATATCATGCAACGCATTTTTTCTCCTCCTGAGAGCACACTTGATTTTTTGTAAATCTCCTCGCCAGCGAATAGCATTTTGCCAAGATATCCTCTGATAAATGCTTCGGTGGTGTCATTTGAAAACTGACCCAACCAGTCCACTAAATTCAAATCGGTATTGAAAAACTCAGAGTTGTCAAGTGGCAAATAGGCATGCGTAATGGTAATACCCCAGTTGTAAGTGCCCTGATGAGAGCTGTCATGTCCATTGATGATTTCGAAAAATGCAGTCATAGCACGAGGGTCGCGCGACAGGAATACAATCTTATCATTTTTTTCTACATTGAAATTCACATCTTTGAAGAGCACAGTTCCGTCATCGGCCGACTTACCCAAACCTGCTATTTCGAGCACCATGTTGCCCGGTTCACGTTCGGGAGTGAAAATAATGCCCGGATACTTACGAGTAGATGGTTGGATTTCTTCCACATTGAGTTTTTCGAGCATTTTTTTACGGCTAGTGGCCTGTTTGGATTTAGCCACATTGGCACTAAAGCGTCTGATAAATTCTTCCAGCTCCTTCTTTTTTTCTTCAGCTTTCTTGTTTTGGTTTTGTTGCTGACGGAGTGCTAATTGACTAGACTCGTACCAGAATGAATAGTTACCAGGAAATTGCTGTACTTTGCCAAAATCAATGTCCACCGTGTGTGTACTTACGGCATCGAGAAAGTGACGGTCATGCGACACCACCAACACGGTATTTTCATAATTGGCCAAATAATTTTCTAACCACATCACCGTTTCCACATCCAGGTCATTGGTCGGCTCATCGAGCAGTAGGTTGTCAGGTTTTCCAAACAGCGCACGTGCCAACAGCACGCGAACTTTTTCCATCCCTGTGAGGTCTTTCATCAACTGATAATGCAAATCCTCCTTGATGCCAAGTCCGCTGAGTAAGGAAGCTGCATCACTTTCAGCATTCCACCCATTCATTTCGGTGAATTTATCTTCCAGTTCAGAGGCACGAAGTCCATCAGCATCTGAAAAGTCTTCTTTGAGATAGATGGCATCCTTTTCCTCTTTGATGGCCCACAGCACAGTATGTCCCATCATTACGGTGTCAAGCACGGTGTATTCGTCGAACTCAAAGTGATCTTGCTTAAGTACCGACAGACGTTCACCAGCTCCAAACTGGATAGTACCACGTGTAGCGTCTAGATCGCCACTGAGAATGCGCATCAGGGTAGATTTCCCAGCACCATTGGCACCTATCACTCCATAGCAATTGCCTGGAGTGAATTTCAAATTCACATCCGAAAAAAGAACACGTTTGCCAAACTGGATGGCAAGATTTGAGACAGTTATCATATTTTTTTTGTTTAATCTTAATTGAGCTTCCTTACCAATTTAAAACTATAACTGATATTAGAAAGTTGAAATCTTCAGCCAATTTATATCATGATTTATATATAGGCACACTCGAAAAAAAGAATAGAACCAGCCTGTTGTCCAAACTCGCTCTATTCCACTATTTTCAAATTCAATGATTTTATTCGATTATACCTAGCACACGTGCTGCTTTTGATATTTTCTCTACCGATTCATCAATTTGGTCGAAGGTATGAGTGGCCATCAACGAATAGCGTATCAACGAATCTTCAGAGCGTACAGCAGGCGAAACAACTGGGTTTACAAACACACCATCGTCCATCAACATTTTTGTCAACTGGAATGTCTTGGTATTATCGCGCACGTACAATGGAATAATTGGTGTTTCGGTATGACCAATCTCAAATCCGGCTTTCAAGAAACCTTCTTTAGAACGATTGGTATTGTCCCACAGCGCTTGTTGACGCCAAGGCTCATCTTTCATCACGTCCAATGCCGCAATAACACATCCTGCAGACGCTGGAGTGATGGATGCACTGAAAATCAATGTACGAGAGTGGTGTTTCAAGAAATTGATGATGTTGTTATCAGCAGCAATGAAACCTCCAATAGTTCCTAGCGACTTGCTGAAAGTACCCATAATCAAATCTACATCATCAGAACAACCGAAATGCTCACACACGCCAGCTCCGGTTTTTCCAAACACACCTAATGAATGCGCTTCATCGACATAGATAGAAGCGTTATATTTTTTAGAAAGAGCTACGATTTCTGGCAATTTAGTAACATCGCCTTCCATGCTGAAAACTCCATCTACTACGATTAGTTTTACTCTATCTGGCTCACAGCGTTTCAATACTTTTTCCAACGAATCCATATCATTGTGAGCAAACTTCAATTGTTTAGAAAAAGTCAAACGTTTGCCTTCAATAATGGACGCATGGTCAAATTCGTCAAAAATAATGTAATCTTCACGACCAGTAACAGCTGGAACCACTCCTGCATTAACAGAAAATCCAGTAGCATAAACCAATGCACTTTCTTTGTTTACCAGCTTTGCCAATCGCTCTTCGAGTTCGATATGAATATCTAATGTACCGTTTAAGAATCGCGATCCAGCACAACCAGTTCCATATTTCTCAATGGCTTTGATGGATGCTTCCTTCAGTCGTGGGTGATTGGTCAATCCTAAATAGCTATTAGATCCAAACATTAACACTGGCTTTCCATCAATCGTAACTACGGTATCCTGATCAGACTCAATGGGACGAAAGTACGGATAGACCCCAGCTGCTTTGACTTTCTGAGGTTCGTCATACTGTCCCAATACATTACTTAATAGACTCATAATTTCTTATTCCCTTTATTAATAAAACGGGTACAAAGCTACAAAAAAATGTTCAAACAGCACAACAATTTCACAGATAAACTTAAAATCAATACCTTTGCAACTCCTAACATTCAAGACTAATGAACCAACCAATGGACTACAAAGCATTACCCACTCTCGCTACAAAAGCTACACCCGAATGGAAAAGATACTATTCCAAGAATAAGAAAAAACTGGAGGGAATGGATGCGGAAATTCATCTCTTACACCATAAAATATCAGCAAAAACCAACTGTCTGGAATGTGGCAACTGTTGCCGAACCCTTGGCCCAATGATCACTGACAAAGACATTGAAAGGATAGCAAAGTCGCTGCGCAAGAAATCGTCAGAAGTGATGGATTTGTATTTCAAAGTAGATGAAGATGGCGACATGGTATTCAAGTCCATGCCATGTCCGTTTCTAGGTGCGGACAATTATTGCGCAATCTATGAAAACCGTCCCAAAGCTTGCCGTGAATACCCACACACCGACCGCAAAAAGTTTTATCAAATCTACAACCTCAGCATCAAAAACGCCGAAACGTGCCCAATTGTGTATGAAGTGTTAGAGGAATTGATAAGGTAATTGGAGAAGCCTCTCCCCAGCCCTCTCCCAAGGAGAGGGAGCTAAGACGCGATGACAATTGTCTAGTCCTGAAATATGTTTATAAAAAAAGTAAACACAATTCAGGATTATGAAAACCTATTTCAGGACTAGACACATCCCCTTCCGGCACCTTCGGAGAGGCTTGGGGAGGCTCTCAATCAATCAACTCCAAATCCTCCCAAAAACGCGGATATGATTTGCTTACCACGTTGGGCTCTTCAATGATGATGGGTTGGATCAATGCTAGGGGTGCAAATGCCATCGCCATGCGGTGATCTTCGTAGGTTTTTACTGACGGAACCTCTGAACTTACAGGCACTTGAGTGCCATCCCAAGCCAGTTGCCCGTGCTGTGGCTCATGAAGTTGGTAGCCAAATTTTGCGAGTTCGGCAATGAGTGCCGCCACTCTGTCGGTTTCCTTGATTTTCAGACTTTGCACACCACTGAACACAAATGGAATACCCTTGGCACAGCAGCACACAGCAAAGGTCTGAGCCAAGTCGGGTTGGTTGACAAAATCGTACTCAAACCTCGACACATATTTTCCCGAAGCTGTCAGTTGTACACCTTCGGTTTGGTAAGTTGATTTTACGCCAAGCTGTTCAAAGAGTTCTGCCACCTTGCTGTCTCCTTGAGAGCTGTTTTGGTACAATCCTTGAAGAAAAACCTCGCCTGCGCCTGCGATGGCGAGTACCTCATACCAATACGATGCTGCCGACCAGTCGGATTCTACTTTGAATTGAATGGGCTTGTAAGTTTGAGGACGGACGTCTATTTCATTGTTCACAAACGTCACATCCACTCCATATTCCTTCATCATGGTCATGGTCATTTGGATGTATGGCACTGAAATCACATCGCCTTCCAGTTTAATTTTCAATCCATTGACCATCATCGGCGCCACCATCATCAAGGCAGAAATATACTGACTGCTCACTCCACCATTCAAGCTAATCTCACCTCCCATCAATGCACTTCCATAAATCTTCAAAGGAGGAAAGCCCTCTTTTTCAAGGTATTCGATTTTAGCACCAAGTGAGTTGAGTGCATCCACCAGCAGTTTGATGGGACGATTGCGCATGCGCTCACTACCTGTGATGACCCACTCACCACAAGTTTTGGCAAGAAACGCAGTCAGGAAGCGCATGGCAGTTCCAGCCGCACCAATATCAAACGTGGTATCATTGGAGTCCAATGCCTTTACGGTAACACTGGTGTCATCGCAGTCGGACAGGTTTTGGATGTCATACGGACTATAAGCCAGTGCATTCAATATCAAGGCACGGTTGCTAATGCTTTTGGACGAAGGAAGTGAGATGCTGAGATTGAGTTGAGTTGTTTGTAGGTGAAGTTCTTTTGTTGTCATATAAGTTTCTAATGTATTTTCTAATGAGTTTAGACCGCCAATTCATAAATGTTCTTTACATCGTCGGCAGTAAGTTTTACAAAAAAGCCGATGGTACCTGTGCCGATGCGCAAGGTGTTGATAAGAGTTGGTATATCTTCGGCTTTGGCGCCAAGTTGTGAGAAGCGTATGGGCATGCCTATGGAAGTATAAAAATGCTCCAAGCGGTGGATGCCTTCTAGAGCAGTCTTTTCTGGATGATGGAAATCCATCTCACAGCCCCACACTCGTACCGCGAACTGAGCAAAACGCAGAACATCTTGACGCATTACATACTTCATCCAAGCGGGAAACATCACCGCCAGTCCAGCACCGTGAGCCACATCGTATAGCGCCGAGAGTTCGTGCTCCATCTGGTGGGTAGACCAGTCTTGTTCGCGACCCACACCGCAAATATCGTTGTGAGCCACCATGCCTGCCCACATGATATTGGCACGAGCTTCATAGTCGTTGGGATTCGCAAGGGCTTTAGGGGTTTCGGCTATCACGGTCTTCAGTACGGCTTCGCACAGTCTATCGGTAATTTCCACGTTTTTGGTATTAGTGAAATAGCGTTCAAAAACGTGCGCCATCATATCGGTAGCACCACAGGCTGTTTGAAAAGCAGGCAGAGAGCATGTCAGTTCGGGATTGAGAATGGAGAATACGGGGCGCATCAATTCCGATCCTGAACCACGTTTGAGCATGCCGTCTTCGTGTGTGATGACCGAATTGGCGGAGCCTTCGCTTCCAGCAGCCGACAGCGTAAGGATGGTGCCCACGGGCAAAGCTTTATCCACTCTTTTGCCTTTGAAGAAATCCCAAAAATCACCTTCATAAGGTGCACCTATGGCAATGGCCTTAGCTGAATCAATGGCACTACCACCACCCACTGCCAACACAAAATCTACCTGCTCCTTGCGACAAAGTTCAATACCTTCATACACCAATCCACTGCGAGGATTAGGCACTACTCCACCCAGTTCGATGTATGCGACTCCTTCATTATGAAGTGATACTTTCACTCTGTCCAGCAGTCCGCTTTTGATGATGGACCCACCACCATAATGAATCAACACTTTGCTTCCTCCGAAGCGTTTCACCAGTTTACCGGCTTCGTTTTCTCTTCCTTTGCCAAAGGCAAAATACGTGGGGCTATAAAAATTAAAATTGTTCATGGATGGGTTTGTTGAAAATTTGGTAAATATGTTGTAGCTACTGAATTCGCTTGAAATTGGGGATTATTTTGCAAATATGCCGACGGTGATAGCACTTCTATATCAAGTTACCACTACTTTTGATACTAGCTGTACCGCTCGAATACGAACTACACCATCTATTAACTATCCGCGTTTACCGAGTCGTTGTTCTATTTTAAATATCGTTAAGTTCACTTGCTAATAATCTTTTTGTTTCGATAATGCAGTCCTTTTTTAGTGGGACGCCAAGAATTAATATTGTATTTGTCACTTCATTTATTCCATTCTTATATTGAATACTTTTCATCTCAATTTTGTCCGATGGGTAGCATAGAAAGCCAAATTTAAAATCTGTCTTACTAAATGATGAGTAAGCCATAATCTGATGTAAGTCGTGTCTGTGGTCTTCTTTCAGTACTTCACTTTGGTCAAACTTGTTGTATAAATTAGATTTGTATTTGGCGTCAATAAAAACCAAACAATTTTCTTTTTGAAAAATTGCGTCCGGTTCGATATGTTTTAGTTCCCAGGAGTAATGTTTTGAAGTCCTAGAATGAAACTTAAAATTTGAGTAAAGTCTTCCGCCAGTTTCTTTTGCAGTCACCATAAAAATATGTTGAATGAATTTTTCGAATACATCTGAAAAGTCAACACGCCAAGCGGTACTGTCTACAAGGTTAAAGTTTAAAATTCTATTGGCTTGTTCCTTGCAGGCTTTCACATTGGGACTGTCGGAAAACCGGATTACGATTTTGTTAGTTGCTTTTGGATTATGATTATACAAACGTTCTTCAAGGAAACTCAATTTGTTTCGTAAAGTACTCTTAATTCTTTGTGGTGTATTTGCTGAAAGTAGTTCAGTTTTACAAATATCAAAGACATATCTGATTTCAGAATATTCAGTATGAAACTCACTTAAAACATTTGTTCTTACCGGAAATTTTAACCTGTTCTCAACTTTGTATTCGTTGTTGATGTATTTTGTCCAATTAATTTGACCAGATGGCTGACTTGAAACCTTTTCAATATTATCAAACTTTCTCCATGGCCTCATTGTCAGTTTTTCTAGAGCTGCTATGAATTTAACAGCCTCTAAATACAATGGCGGCCTGAAATTCTTACCTGATGCTAATGGTAAACTGTCAATTACCTCTGGACTAATTTCAGTTCCTAGTAGGTTTAGAATTTCTATGTAGTCCTCAAATCTATCACGCCCAGTAAACCTAGGCATAACTACAAAATCACCGATTTGCTTACCCGTGTCAGAAGCTCTCAAAGGAATAGAACCAATGAAACCAGATGAACGGAAAGTTAAAGCTGTGTTCTGGTCCGACCCAATAATGTATGGTTGAACTCCTAGAAACTTAAATTGTTCAGAGTTGTAGTCAATAAATTTCTGAAGGTATTGTCCAATAATTCTTTTGTCTGCTGATTTGAACCACTTTTTTTGCAAAGCAATCCCACCTAACTGTTTAGATTGTTCAGTTAAGCAAGGAATTTCACAAAAAACATCTAATGGCTTTGTCATTCGAAAAGAGATAGATTTATTCTTGTCGAGAAATAGTCATTGAACTCTTCTTTAGCATTTCGCAATAGTCCTTCTTGAAGATATTCTTTAATTAAAGGGAATATTTCATAACGAATACGATTTTTCATTTCGTCTTCGGAGTCAGCAATAAAGTAACCTTGCCCAGGTTGTAAGTTTAATTCAGTGCTTGAGGCATACCAGTCAAATATTTCTTGAATTCTACTAAAGTCTTCATTGAAAAATTGTTTCGACTTTATTGCTGTGGGTTTTAGTGTATACCAGGCAAAGCGTCTTCTTAGTGCAAAGTCTACAACAGCCAGGATTCTGTCTGCCGTATTCATAGTGGCAATTACAGAAAAATTGTCGGGCAATTTGTTTACTCTGAAATTGGGAGCAATTTCAATCTCAACATTCGAGACATCCATTTTATGTTCGAATAAGTAAAAGATTGGTCCCAATACATTGGAAAGATTTGCTCTGTTTATTTCATCAATGATTAAAATGACTTTTTCATTGCTATGGTCAATGGCATATTTTAAGGCCAGTGAGAAGCTGCCTAGATTTTCTTTGTATCTCAGTTCTTCATTTGCTGTATCGGGTCGAATTCCAAAAATAAAATCTGAAAAACTTGTTTCTGCATGAAATTGAGTGAAGAATGTTTTTGCACCTATATTGTTGGCAACACTTTTTGCAGTCCTTGTTTTTCCAGTTCCAGGAGGCCCTTGAAGAACGATGTACTTTCTTTCGTTCAAGAGATTTTTTACTTCTTCCGAATCATCAGATGTTTCTGATTTTAAAAATGGGTCTAAAGCTTCTGAAACTGCTTTCCGATGGTCTTTGTTAGAAGGCCAATCTCTTAGCTTCGCATAACCTGCGACAAAGACTGCAATAATTTGCTTTCCTTCTTCGCTTTCAGGGTCGTCAACTATTTGGCAGGTAGGTAAAACTTTGGTGTAAGTTTTAATTGTGTTTTTTATGTGCTGTAAATCTAGGCTACCAGTGATTGATTTTGGTAGACTAGTTTCGATGTCTGAAAAGTCAGATTTACAAAATCCTCTTTCATCAGTCAGCTTTGAAAACAATCTTCTAAGTCCTGGATAGGTTGCAAGTTCGTAGTCATTTTTGAAACCACTGGAGCCAATTCCAAGACATATTAACCAAGGTTTATTTTGGTCGTTTGGAAAAATTGTCAGTGAAAAATCGTGAAAAGGACCAGATGCCTCTTCCTCTGGGTGTATAAAACCAAAATACGCTCCGTTGTCTTTCAGTGCTTCTTGACCGGTATTATTTCTTTCAACATATGGTTTATTGAATTCGTTGTCAGTCTTGGCGCCGTATTGTTCGGCTTTTTCTTTTATGAATTGTCTTATGTTTTCTATGCTCATAATTCTTGTTTGAGTATCGTTTTACAATTGTCAGTAACACGCAAATATACGAAATACTTCTTTTTTTGATAAATGACTAGCTACTTTTCATCTATAAGTGCATAATTTACACAAACCATCCCCCCTCTCACTTCACTTCTTTCAATTCTGCCACCAACTTATCAGCCAAAGCCGACTTTCGTTCAATGTGCTGGAGCACTTCGAGTACGAAAGGATTTTTTTCAAATGACCCGCGCACGTTTTCAAAGTCCTGTTGCTTAGCCGCCTCATCACCATCAGCTCCGAAACCAATTTTGGCATCGAGGTCAAATTCCTTCTTAGCGTCATCATATATCAATTGGTCTAGTTTCACCACCGACTCTTTCCATTGTTGGATGGTTGTAACTACCTCCTCCACTCCTACTTCGGCTATGGATTTTCCCCATCGCTTTTCCAAATGTGGTCGTACCCATTGCCATTGATAATCATAAAAATGAGCATTCATCTCATTCAAGAATGACTGAATGCTTCCCAGGTTCATGTCATCACCTTCTATCTCATCCATCAGTCGATTCACCTCAGTTAAAGGAGCAATCAAACCAGACATATCCACCCAATGACCAAGTCCTTTATCAGAATGTGTGGCAAGCAATTCACGCAATTGTACTAAACTATGTATAGACTTATCCTTGATGTGCGCAATCAAGGAATTGCCCAAAAACTTACAAATGGCTAGCTGATAGAGCTCAATACCTTTCTGTGCTGATGATTTTCTAATTTTACAATTATTGTACAGGTATTCTCCTTTTTCATCGGGCGCCGTGCTTAGTAAATTTTCAAGAACAGCTATCCCATTCATCATTTGCTGTATGGTAAACGGACTAAGTAAGTTGAAATTAATAGGATCCAACAGAACAGTGTCTTTTCGGTTATCACGCTTAGGCCATTTCTGAGCATCGCGGATGGTACCCACGCTTCGAAGATTGACTGCTGGTACGAGGTAACTCTGATTGCCATTTTCAATCAGATACGAAAACGGCAAATCCGAAGTATCCGAATGCTGTGTGTGACGCCCCATCACCAAGGTAAATGCACCAATCTTAGCTGGCCATAGTAAGTAAGAATCGCTGGTAGTCTTAGCACCACGGCACGCTATGCCCTGATGTATGGGGCCAAGCTTGTACATGTGATTGCTCTGATTGGAGCCACTACCTGCATTGAGAAATGAAAACATCCCCGCAATGAGCAGAGTAGCTTTGTGATGTGAAACGGTGTACGGCCCAGCAAAAACGGCTGTGGCTTCACCATGCATGCCCTGACAGTTGGAAAAAAACAGCGAATCCAAAGCCGAATAGTGTTTGTCCAAAATGGAACCTTGCCCAACAAAACAACGTGACACCAGCGTGGAGTCATTCACAGTAACACCAGAACTTAGAATAAAGTCATTACATTTCACGCCCGAGCCAATAAAAACGGGAGCTTCTGCATTGCTATTGATGGTGCCATTGGTGAGAAGTGAGGCTCCTTGAATCTTTGCAAAAGCGCCCACTCGTACATTTTTGATGACGCCACTATTGACTATTTTTACATTGCGGCCGATGGTTCCTCTGTCTGATTTTTGAAGAAAAGCGTAGGCCTCTATCATCTCCTCCACTTTCTGAATCATCTGTGGACGGTGACGATACAACACCATCATATAGGCCAATGGAGCCGAAAGTCGATCATAAATAGGCACTTCGCGCCCACCAGCTTCATTGAGAACTGGCACTTTCACGCCATTCCCAAAAGTGGTGCTACCATCCACATAGAGCAGGTTCACATTCTCAATGTAACACTCATCCTCAATGTCATAGTTGGCAATGTAATTGTTGACTTTATCAATCAGCACATCATTACCCACTTTGCAATTGTGTATTTGACAGTTATAAATCCCTGAATGCTTTTTCACACCACCTGGAAGCTCATATACTTTGTCATAAGTCCCAAGATATACGGTACCCGAAAAATGTGTGTTGTTAAAAAATTTTGGCGAAAAATCTTCAGCTACAAGCACACGCTTCCAATCCTCAGCTGAGCATCCATACACAAGCAATGTTGCAATTTCTTTATCTAATAATTGACGATAGGTGGACATATTAAGTGTAATTCGTTGTTAGTATTTAAGTACATCAAGCGTACGAATTTCTATGAGTGACATTTACTAGAAACCCTTCCATCACTCCACTTCCAAATCCGTATAACGTTGAAACAGGAAATCATTGTATGGGTATCGCTCCACGTGTATGGCTTTGATTTTTTCGTACATCAGCTCTTTTAGCTCGTCCACGTTTTGCTTTTCACGTGCGGAGATAAAAATGCAGTTGTCGTGCATTTTGGACATCCACGTGCGTTTCAAATCTTCCAAGCTGAAATTCTCTCTCTTGATTGGCGAAAGGTCATCCTCCTCTTTGGGGGTATACGAAAA
>CAIUKZ010000003.1 GCA_903899865.1 uncultured Bacteroidales bacterium
ATTTCCAATAACCTTTACTGAATTAGGAATCTTAAGTTGTTTTAATTTTGTACATCCCGAAAATGCATTAAATCCAATCTCACGCAATGAATCTGGCAAAATGATGGATTGTAGATTGGTACAATTCTCAAAAACACGATTTCCAACAACCTTTACTGAATTAGGAATCATAAGTTGTTTTAATTTTGTACACCCCGAAAATGTATTATATCCAATCTCACGCAATGAATCTGGCAAAATGATGGATTCTAAACCTGTACAGTTATCGAAAGCAGACTCCCCTATTTTTTTAAGTGATTTAGGAAGAATGAGTCGCTTAAGATTTATACATCCGGAGAATGCATCAGACCCAATCTCTTCTAATGAATCAGGCAATAAAACAGATTCCAAACGACGACAATTCGCAAAAGCATGTAAATCAATCACCTTTACATAATTTGGAATAGTAATATCTTTTTGATTGCTGCTTTGTAAGAAATCTGCATATCCAACCTCTAGTGATGTGCCTAACAAAGTAATGGATTCTACACTTGTACAACCCACAAAAGCCAAACTCAACATCTCTCGAATATTTTTAGGGAAGAAACGCATTTTATAAGAATGTTCATATCCATATTTTATCTTAAGTAATGAATTTGGCAACGTTATTGATTTTAAACCTATACACCCCCCAAAAGCATTTTCACCTATATTCTTCACATAATTTGGAATAGAAATTTGTTTTAATTTTTCACACCTCATGAATGCACCTTTTCCAATCTCTCGCAATGAATCTGGCAAGGTAATGGACTCTAAACTGGTACAATCTAAAAATGCCTCTTCACCGATACTCTTAACTGTATAGGTTTTGAAGTCTTTTATTACTTTTGAGGGTATCGTAATTTTACCCGAATATGACCCTGCAATAACCTCCAGAGTTTCTTCTGATGTAGCGGTGTAATTTAGTCCATTATCTGAAAATGACTGTGCAGAAATAGTAACAGAAGAAAAAAGCAGCGATAGCAGAAAAATTAGTTTTATTCTCATGAGTTTATACCAGTTTGTGTTTTAATGCCGAAGAGAATTTCATGTTGGTTCTAATGTAAATTTCAATGTTATTAGTTAGAACTTCTGACAGTTGCTGTAGTTTGTTGGTTAACTGCTGTTTGCTGATAGCTTTGTTTTGTAATCGGCTATAAATGCTAGACTTGTGCTATCCACAGTTTAAATGGTTCTGCTTTGGGTGAGGGTATCGACTGAATTAAACGAAATAGCTGTTCAGTAGAAACAACATCGGTTAGATATTTTTTCCATCAGATGCTTGCATTTTCAGTTGTCCGATTTTTTCGGACAACTCACTTCCCTCTTTCTGGAGCTTTTTCTTTAAGTCATTCCAATACTTTCGTGGTCGGTCAGTACCAGTCAAAGCCTCAATGGCATCAGTTACGGAAAAATACCATTCTTCAGTTGCATCATCCCATGCGGTACGCACCTTCTTTTCTTCAAATAATTGAATTTGCGACTTCATATTGTTTCTTTTAAGATTTGCTGTGATTTTTACATCTCACCTCATCTTCTTCATCATTCGGGGATAAATTGTGCCCATTCCAATTCTGCTGTATCAACAATATCAATTGCCTCCTGCTCTAGCTGGAGGACTATAAGAATTCAATTCCATTTATTGGCTTTAGCCAATAAATGTTTTAATTATGGATTTTGAAATGTAGGTAGGTATTTATCTTTTTGTCTTTGAATACTTTGCAATGGAATGAACCGAACCACTCCATGAGCAACCAAGACAAAATAGAGTTTCTAAATCGAAACCATCCAAACTCTTGGTTTCATCCACTGGTACAATTGTCAAATCGTCCATCACCACCACTACTACAGATTCACCTGCAGCATTTCTGACTGCAAATCGATGTATATCACACTGTGGACATTTGAGTTTTTTCATAGATAATAATGTGGGTATGCATCAATCACTTGAGCAAAACTTAAACAGTTGGGGTGTCCGATTCGATTGAAGGTTCCGAATCTGATTCTGAATTTAAAATGCCTGAAACTTCTTGTATTTCAGTAAACACATCTTGCTTAGGCTCTGCTTGCACTTCTTTTGGCTTTGAAACAATTGAAAAATCCTCTTTCAACTTTTCGTTTTCAAAGCGAATCACACGTCCTGGATAGTTTTCGACCCAAGTAAGATTATGAGTAGCCATGATAACGGTAGTTCCAGATAGACGAATGTTGTATAACAAATCCACCAACTCATTACCTGTTTCTGGGTCAAGGTTTCCAGTTGGTTCGTCGGCAAGAATCATTTCTGGAGAATTCAGCAGAGCACGAGCTATGACCACCCTTTGTTGCTCACCACCAGATAGTTGATGTGGCATTTTGTGTCCTTTGTAACGCATACCAACTTGTGAAAGCACATCTTCAATTTGTTCTGTGATAGCCAATTTATCTTTCCAGCCTGTGGCACGAAGTACAAATTCTAAATTCTCATTAACACTTCTATCTGTAAGTAGTTGAAAATCTTGAAATACAATGCCAATCTTTCGACGTAGAAATGGAATTTCACTGACTTTCAGTGATCGCATATCGTAGTCAAGGACTTTGGCAACTCCATCTTGAATCGTAGAATCATGATAAAAGGATTTCAGAAGCGAACTTTTACCAGCACCAACTTTACCCAATAAATACACAAATTCACCAGCTGCAATTTCGAGTTGAACATTATTCAACACCAAATTGTCACCATAGCAAATGTCCACATCTTTGTACTTAATCAAAATCTTTTTCTTCATAATCTTTGTTTCAAAAATTGAAAAATGTCATTTTAAAACACTCAATGCACAAAAGACATTACTTGTGTCGTTTTTTCAACTCACGTGCCAAGTCATCTAATGAATAGCCTTTGGAAGTCAACAACACTATCAAGTGGAAAATCAAATCCGAAGCCTCATAAATGAATCCATCCTCTGTACCATTAGTCGCCTCAATAACTGTTTCTACTGCCTCTTCGCCCACTTTCTGAGCCATGCGGTTTACTCCTTTTTGAAACAAAGAAGTGGTATAGGAACCCTCTGGCATCTCATTAAAGCGTACTTTAATAAAATCCTGTAAGTATTTTAAAAATGATACATCGGCTTCATTTTTCTCATTCCAGCAAGTATCACTGCCCGTATGACAGACTGGTCCCACAGGACGTACTTTTATTAAAAGTGTATCTCCATCACAGTCGTTGGCAATGGATACTACGTTTAAAAAATTGCCACTCTCCTCTCCTTTTGTCCACAATCTATTTTTTGTGCGACTAAAAAAAGTCACTTGACCACTTTCTTGCGTTTTGGTCAATGCCTCTTGGTTCATATACCCGAGCATCAACACTTTAGATGTAAGTTCATCTTGAATAATGGCAGGCACCAAGCCACCCATTTTATTAAAATCTACAATCATTTCGAATTAATTTTACCCACTAAGGGAATAATATGCGAAAGTACAAAAAATCATGCATAACTACAATTATGTGCAAATATATTTACTTGAAATAAGAATCCCATCAAGCAATAAACACTCGATGGGATTCTCATTTCAACTTTCAAATTCAAAGTCATTTTACATCTTAAATCAAAAATATATTTTGCTTTTCGCAATCTTTGTACATTTGTGCTGGCCAGATACTTGATTGAATTTCACCAATATGTGCCTTACGAAGCAGAAACATACACAAACGTGACTGACCAATGCCACCACCTATTGAAAGTGGAAGTGTACCTTCAATCAATCGTTTATGAAAATACATGTCTTTGCGTTCATTCTTACCTTCTAGCTCCAATTGTTTAAGCAATGCTGTTTTGTCCACACGGATACCCATAGACGACAATTCAAATGCCATTTCCAATACTGGATTCCAAAGCAAAATATCGCCATTAAGGCCAGGAAATCCGTTTTCACTTACTGTAGACCAATCGTCATAATCAGGTGCGCGTCCATCATGCTTCTTCCCATCGCCCAAAGAACCACCAATACCAATTACAAAAATGGCTTTGTACTTTTTGGCATATTCCGACTCCCGTTCTTTGGGTGTCAAATTGGGATACAATAGACGTAATTCTTCTGCATGAACAAAAGTTATTTGCGCAGGTAAACAAGGCTTAATTTCTGGAAAACTTTCTGAAACAGAGTATTCTACTCTCAATAAAGCTGCATAAATTTTCCTTACGGTATTCTTTAAAAACTCAATAGTACGGTCTTGCGGATTGATCACTTGCTCCCAGTCCCATTGATCTACATAAAGCGAATGTAAGTTCCCCAGTTCCTCGTCAGCACGAATTGCATTCATATCCGTATAAATGCCACGTCCGGCTTCTACTCCATAAGCTGCAAGTGTTAGTCGTTTCCATTTCGCAAGCGATTGGACTACCTCTGCTTTCACATCGCCCATATCTTTAATTGGGAAAGTCACAGCACGCTCTACACCATTCAAATCGTCATTGATTCCAGTTCCTTTCAACACAAATAGTGGGGCTGTAACACGACGAAGACAAAGCTCGGTTGACAAATTGGATTGAAAAAAGTCTTTGATTCTAGCAATTCCAAGTTCGGTTTGCTGTAAGCTCAATACTGGCTTGTAATTCTGAAGTTTAAAAAGGTAACTCATTAGAAAATGTTTAGGGTGAAACTATAGTTTTATTGTTCTTTTTTAAAGCTCGGCAGTGACGAAGCACTTCTGCGAAATGCAAATATACAAAACATCCAAAACAAAGGCGCCTTACTTATTGTTAAGAAAGACGCCTTATAACTTTGCTATCAACAATTATTATTTCTTTCGTTCATACCGTGAAAAGGTATATGGAAATGGATTTTTTTCATCAGCAGGATGCTCCTCTCTACTAGCCTCCACCCATTGGGAAAAATCAACCTCAGGAAAATATGTATCTGCAGAAAATTCGCCATGTACCCATGTGATATACATGGTATCTATCTTATCAATGC
>CAIUKZ010000004.1 GCA_903899865.1 uncultured Bacteroidales bacterium
ATCATTAAGGCATTTGCAGATACGCTTGGAGTGGAACTGGTTATCACAGAGGAAAGCGACTATGAAAAGTGCATTACACTGCTCAAAAATAGAGAATATGATATCATTGCTAGTCTGATACCTATTACCAACGAAAAGAAAACTGATTTGCAGTTCACCATGCCACTCCAATGGTCAAGATTAATGCTCGTACAAGCCCTAGAAACAGACTCTGGGTTTAAACACCATTCCAATGTATTGGATCTCGGTGGCGATACACTGGTTGTAAATATTCATTCACCACATAAATATCGCATTGCACATTTGTCTGATGAAATTGCACAACCCATTTATGTGAAAGAGGTGAGTGGTAAAAGTGAAGAACAATTGGTTCAACAGCTGTCTATGCGAAAAATAGGTAGGACGATATGCGATGAAAAATCAGCAACTGTATTCAAACGAAAATATCCAAATATAGATGTATCTTTGCCTATTGGATTTTCACAACCCATGGGCTGGGCTACTCATCAAGACTCTTATCTGTTAATGAAGGAGTTAAATGATTTTTTGGATGATTTTATTGGAAGTTCAGCTTATTGGGAAATATATAGGAAGTATTATTGATGTGACCCCTAGCCCCTAAAGGGGAACTTTGACGTGTGCGGATGAAACGAGTAAACGAGTAAACAGGTTGACGAGTAATCAAGTAAACAGGTAAACAGGTAAACAAGTAAACAAGTAAACCAATAAACTCTATGAACTTTATATACTCAATGAACCAATGAACCAATGAACTTCATGAACATCATGAACTCAATGAACTGATGAACTTTATGAACCAATGAACTATTAAACGAATTTTAAATATATGCCTTTAACCATTCCACTTGCACTGCCAGCTGTTGATGCTCTGTTGAAAGAGAATATCTTTGTGATGGATTCAGAGCGTGCTTCTCATCAGGAGATAAGACCACTTAAGATAGTGATCTTAAACCTCATGCCTATAAAGATAACAACTGAGACTGACTTGATACGTTTGCTTTCCAATTCACCATTGCAGATAGAGATTGACTTTCTACACATGGAAAGTCATACCTCCAAAAACACGCCTATAGAGCATCTGATGTCTTTTTACAAAACGTTTGATGAAATTTCAAAGAGCAATTATGATGGCATGATTATCACTGGTGCGCCTGTGGAATTATATGAATTTGAAGAGGTTACGTACTGGAGTGAGATTACCAAAATTTTTGACTGGGCCAAAAACCACGTAACATCCACTCTCTATATCTGCTGGGCTGCTCAGGCAGGGATGTATCATCATTACGGTGTGCCCAAACATCTACTAGATGCAAAGATGTTCGGAGTGTTTGAACATACCAAGAATGATCCATTGAATCCTATATTTCGCGGATTTGACGATGTGTTTTATGTTCCTCATAGCCGCCATACTGAAGTGAAGGCTGAAGATATCAAACGAGTTCCCGAGTTGACTATACTTTCAGAATCTGAAGATTCGGGAGTGTACATGGTGATGGCTCGAAATGGAAGAGAGTTTTTTGTGACAGGGCATTCGGAGTATTCTCCCAATACCTTGGACACAGAGTACAAGCGTGACTTGGCAAAAGGGTTGCCCATCAATATGCCTAAAAATTATTATCGCAATGATAATTCGGATAATGATCCGTTGGTGCGATGGCGCAGTCATGCCAATCTGATGTTTACCAACTGGCTCAACTATTTTGTGTACCAAGAAACGCCTTATGATTTGAGTGAGATAAAGTAAGTGGTTGCATTCAAAAAAATATTTTCAAAAATAAATTTCTTTAAACCTAATTATATGTCAATTATTTCTACTTCAAGATTGTTTGTCACAGTCCTACTTGTCACTACTTGTATTGCTTTTACTGGTTGCAAAGATGAAAAGCCATCAACACCACCCATTCCGCTCAATACCAACTTACATATTCAATTTTCACCAAAATTATCCTATTCGACAACAACGGATGTGGATGGTAACATCTATGCAACCATCAAAATTGGTACACAAACTTGGATGGCTGAGAATTTGCGGGTGACTCATTATAGAAATGGGGATACAATTCCAGAATTAAAATCAGATTCGGCATGGAGCAAAGCAATGGCTGGTGCTCAATGTGGTTACAAAGGGGCTTCGTTGGCCAGTAAGTCACATAATGACTCTGTTACATTATTCAAATATGGTCGTTTGTATAACGGTTATGTTTTGAAAGACAAGCGTGGCATAACTCCACTTGGATATAAATTGCCTGATGATGAGGATTTTAAAGTGCTTTCAAACTATGTTTCTACACACATGGGACAATCAAGTTCGATAGCAAAAGCACTATCAGGAACCACCGATTGGAAAATTAATATTGATAACGGATTGTTGGATCTCTCTAAGAATAATAGCTTGGGAATGACAGCCTTACCGAGTGGTATGCGTTTTGGTGATGGTACTTACGACGGGCTTGGAATATCAGTCTATTGGTGGACTTTGTCTGAAAGTACTTCCACTTCCAATTGGTCACGCGCAATGTTTTATGATCAGAGTGATATTGTTAAGCTGATTCAAGATTTACG
>CAIUKZ010000005.1 GCA_903899865.1 uncultured Bacteroidales bacterium
GATGTATGTACCCAAAAAAAATTCGTAGCTGTAAAACTTGGGCTTTATAACATTTTAAAGAAAAAACTAACGGGTGCAGACAGTATTGTTGGATATACTGCAGACAGTATCACCATTCGTGGAATCAAAGACGAAACAAAATTACCGTACCTGGACATTCCCCCAAAAACAACCGAATTCTATTTACCCCTTCACAAATTTGATACGGTTTCGACTTTCATTGTCACCATTCAGAGTAGTTATATTAAAAAGGAGGCCGATCCGAAAAGGAAAGATAGTATTTTCAATGTGACTTACAAATCTTCAAAAACTGACACCATCACCATAACTCATAGCAATGCAGATAACTACCTATCCCTTGAATGTGGATGTATAAAGGTGTTCAATATCACAAGTGTAAAATCCACGGGGCACTTTATTGACTCTACTCAGGTAAAGATACCGTCAGTCAACAATCAAATCACAGAAAACATAACACTTTACACTGATTCAACTCATATAAAAGGACAAGCAATAAAATCCAATGCGCCAACAAATTACATATATCGTTAGCCTATTCGTTTGCCTGCTTGTACTTCAAAATGGACTCGCACAGCAAACCAAAAAAGCTCCTGCCAAACCGGCTAAAAACAAAGAACCTTTGGTTTTAAATGGTTTCAGAGTAGAGACAGATTTGGGTCAAATAGTTAGTTCATTGGCATTTAAAAACAACATCACCACTTCCATGCAAGTGGGTGTGAGTGCTAGCCTTTCAAACAAACTATACCCAACCATAGAAATGGGTCAATCCAGCACCTTAAAACTGATGGCAGACCAATCTAGTTTCACGGCCAAAGGTTTCTATGAGAAAATAGGAGTTGACTTTAGGATCAACAAAGCATTGGAAAACGGGAAACCGACTAACAACTTGATGCTATTGGGATTACGACTTGGTTTTTCAAGTTTCAACTACAGCATCAACCATCTGCCTGTGGTGGATGAATACTGGGGAGGTTCTTCGCTAACCAACTACGACAATCTGCGTACAAACAAGGTGTGGTATGAAATAATGGCTGGTATAAGAGTTGAAATACTAAAAAACACGTACGTAGGTTGGAATGTGAGATACAAATCATTGTTATCAAAAAAATCTACAGGTGAAATATATCCTTGGTACATTCCTGGCTATGGAACAAATATCAACTCCACCCCCAACTGGGAATTCAATTATACGGTAGGCTACTACATTAATCGGCCCACTAAAACCAAAAAGGTGGACTTGCAATAAAAAACAATGTCAAACAAATATAAATAAACTAATTATTAATTTACAAATTGCTAACTTTATGAATTCTACACAGATTCTTAACCGCGCAGCAGACAACATTCGTATCTTGGCTGCATCGGCGGTAGAAAAAGCAAAATCTGGTCACCCTGGTGGTGCTATGGGTGGTGCTGATTTCATCAACGTACTTTACTCCGAATTCTTGGAGTACGATCCACAAAACCCACGTTGGGAAGGTCGTGACCGTTTCTTCTTGGATCCAGGTCACATGTCACCATTGTTGTATTCTGTACTTTGTTGTGCAGGAAAATTTTCGTTGGATGAAGTTTCTCAGTTTCGTCAATGGGGTAGCCCTACTCCAGGTCACCCAGAAGTTGACATCTTGCGTGGTATCGAAAACACGTCTGGTCCACTAGGTCAAGGACACGTATTTGCAGTAGGTGCTGCTATTGCTGCCAAATTTTTGAAAGCGAAATTTGGTGAAGTAATGAATCAAACTATCTACGCATTTATCTCTGACGGTGGTGTTCAAGAAGAAATATCACAAGGTGCTGGTCGATTGGCAGGTCACTTAGGATTGAATAACCTAATCATGTTCTACGACTCTAATGACATCCAACTTTCTACAGAAACTAAAGATGTAACAAGCGAAGACGTAGCAAAAAAATACCAAGCTTGGGGATGGAATGTATTGGAAATCAACGGTAATGACGCTGAGCAAATCCGCAAAGCATTGGTTGAAGCTAAAGCAGAAGCCAAACGCCCAACCATCATTATCGGTAAAACCATCATGGGTAAAGGAGCTGTAAAAGCTGACGGCTCTAGCTTTGAGCGCCAATGTGCTACTCATGGTATGCCATTGAGCGAATGTGGAGCATCTTATGCTGAGTCTATCAAAAACTTGGGTGGAAATCCAGAAAACCCATTCGTTTTGTTCCCAGAAACAGTAGAATTGTATGCCAAACGTGCTGAAGAATTGAAAGGCATTGTAGCTAAGAAAATGGAAGCGAAAGCTGCATGGGAAAAAGCAAATCCAGAATTGGCAACAAAAATGGATTTCTTCTTCTCTGGCAAAACTCCTGTAATCAATTGGGACGCAGTGGTTCAAAAACCAGGTCAAGCTACACGTGCTGCTTCTGCAACTGTATTGGCTGAATTAGCTAAACAAGTGGAGAACATGGTGGTTTCAAGTGCAGACCTTTCTAACTCTGATAAAACAGACGGATTCCTTAAAAACACCAAAGCCATGACTAAAGATGACTTTAGCGGTGCGTTCCTTCAAGCAGGTGTGGCTGAGTTGACCATGGCATGTGTATGTATCGGTATGAGCCTTCACGGTGGTGTGATTCCAGCATGTGCTACCTTCTTCGTATTCTCTGACTACATGAAACCAGCTATTCGTATGGCTGCATTGATGGAAATACCTGTGAAATTCATCTGGACACATGATGCATTCCGCGTAGGTGAAGATGGACCAACTCATGAGCCTGTAGAGCAAGAAGCTCAAATCCGATTGATGGAAAAACTTCAAAACCACAAAGGGCATAACTCCATGTTGGTACTTCGTCCTGCTGACGTAGAAGAATGTACAGTGGCTTGGAAAATGGCTATGGAAAATACTCATACTCCTACAGGTTTGATTCTTTCTCGTCAAAACATTGTAGACCTTCCAGCAGTAAAAGGCCGTAAAGTAGAAGCTGAGCAAGCTCAAAAAGGTGGATACATCGTAGAATGTGATGGCAACCCTGATGTAA
>CAIUKZ010000006.1 GCA_903899865.1 uncultured Bacteroidales bacterium
AATTGGACTCTCAATGCGTTTGAAGTTGATATTTTGCTGAACTACCACCTCACCTATCTGCTGTGACTTCGAAAGCATAGGTATATCTATAAAAGCAGTCTGATTGCCTTGCACTTGAATCTCTACTGAAATGGTGGTTTCATAACCCAGAATGGTAGCTTTGAGTTTTTTGAAACCTGGCTCAATGGCAGTAAATATGAAATTACCGTCCAAATCGGAAGTTGAGCCAATGGTTGTGCCCACTATTTGAATGGAAACAAACTCCAAAGGTTCGTTTGATTTTGCATCGAAGATTCTACCTTTAATGGTTCCGCCTGCTGCTAATATTGTCATTGAAAACACTAGCGAACAAATAAGGGATACTATTTTTTTCATCATTGTGAGGATTTTAATGAATATATACTTGAAAACATTGAAGCAAAGGCATAAGTTCTAGCTATCCCAACAATGCAATGATAGAAAAAATCAATAGACTCTGTGCGGATTTGCAACTTTAGCAATGGCATCATATTTTGGAATAAAATATCCACCTGTAAACTGACACAACAAACACAAATTCCCTATGGGTTTCCCACTTACCCATTCGGGTTTTTTGATTTGATTTTCGTATCGAATGACGGATAAAAAATCCTGTCCAACTTTAAAAAGTTGGTCAAAGTCTTGCGTTTCGAAAATCACATCGGCTAAATGAAATTCTTCTATGTCGAATTCACAAACATAAAGTGCCTCTTCCACACACTCAGTTTTCAAATAGAGAGATTGATCAATCAATGTGGGTATCATGGTCTGTTGACATACAACTTGATTACTAGGAAGTAGTCCTTGAAAAACTGTCTCACCATCCCAATTAATTTTCACATCCCGAATATGACTCGTAATCAAAAGTGAATCATGCATCACATTGTTGTAATGATAAAACTCAGCCCAGTCATTCATGATAGTTAAATCTGTAGGTTCATAATTGCCGAGCACCAACTCAGCGGCTACTCCTTTTATTTCTATCACTAATCTTTTCATTGTTTGTAATTTAGCCGCCCAAACCGCTCCGAAGAAGGGATTGGGTAATTGGGTGAAAGTATCTGTTTCAAATTGAATATTTTTGCACAATCGCAAAAATAGCCATAAGATGAAAAAGAAAAAAGTTTATTGAGTAAAAACCTCAATAAACTTTTTTCAATCAAGAAACCTCAATAAATTATTTTACAATAAATTGCAAAGTAATAGTTTCTGTTTCTGTCACGCATTTTGCGATATAAGTTCCTATCTGCACATCAAGTGGATATGAATTCACACTGGTGGGCAAGAATGAATTTTTACTTATCAGCTTACCTTCGGCGTTGAATATCAATACCACTCCATTGGATGAGGTATGATTATCTACAAACACTGTATTGTTATATACTTTCATGTCAATCTTTGATTGATTCGACTTCGCATTATCATTAGAAGTAGTGATTTCTCCATCTGTGACAACAGGCGATGTAACTATTTTAAAGCGGGCATTGTTGGTGGTATAAGGCTGAGCAGAAAATCTATATTCTGTCCCATTTTCAACAATATCAATGACTTTATTGTCTGTCAAATCAATCAAATACATCTCATCGTACCTATTCTCGGTATTCAATTGTGCAAACTTCAAAAGATATTCCGCATCCAAACCTGCTTTGAGTCCTAGAATGGTGTTATCAATATCACTAATTGCATCTATCTGATAACTACCATCTTGTTCCACTGCAAACAAATTTGGGGTATTTGAAGGGCAATTCATCTTGAACACATCCCATCCATTGTCAAAACAACGGGTGGAAGTGGGATTGGTAAACAGCCATAACCTATTGGAAGCTGTTGCGCCTACCACATCTATTCGAGTGCAAATCTTGTTGTTTGCTTTAGCGCGTTTCATTTCGGTATTTTTTGTAATGACTGAATTGTAGGTAAACGAAACGGTTGCCAACGGATTATCACTTTTCACACTTACCATGATAGCAGATGTAGAAGGCACCTCACCTGGGATACCAAAAATACCAGCTGTATGGATGGGTGCCGGAGTGTAATATCCTGGTGCAGAACCTGGAGTACCAGCAGCTCCTTCCCAATCTGCGCGTGAACCCGAATTAAATAGATAGACTGTATTTTCTATGATGCCAGGGTCGGATGAACCAAATTCAATTTGCGTAATATCAATGGCTGCTGAGTATGGATTGCCTATTAAATGCCAGCCTTTATAGGTTGAACTAAGGGTGTAATTTAACTTTCCAGAATGATAATCCCGATTTTCGAATTCACCTTTCACCACTATCGTTCTGGGTGCTGTTTGTGAAATTTCATATCCAGTAAATGAGGGTAGTATTGCACCAGCAGTTTGTGCCACCCACATGCCACTCTCGCCTTGAATGGCTTCATTATAGATTCTTACAATAGACCCATCAAAAGTAGGACTAGCCACCACCTCTTTCATAGGAACTCCAAAATATTGCCATTTGTACCTTCCATTATAAAGAAACCCTTTGGTGTACATCTCAGCAGTTCCTTTCACTCCGGTTGCATTTGGAATTATTAGCGATCCTGTTGGCAGAGTTTCGCTTGCTTGTAAGTAGATTCTATCAGAGTTGCCGTCTGTAGTTACATTGTTGTTAATCGTCAAACAAAAACTTGCGGGGATGTACAGCTGCCTGGTAGTAAGATTGGTCAAATTACCAATGGTTCTGTCTTGATCCAGACGCAAATCATTCATTGCAACTGCCCCAAAGTTGGCTAGAGTAGCAAACACAACATCTTGCCCAGGATTAGGGATCATGTTGGCTGTCCAATTGGCTGCTTTACCCCAGTCTGTGTCCACACTTCCTAGCCAAAAATTTCTAACTTCCATTGTGATAGGATCGGAAACAGCGTTAGGACTGGAAGAACAGGATTCATTAGACACCATTTCACAAGTCACCACGTCGCCATTTTCAATGGTAGTAGATGTAAAAGTAGCGCTATTTGTTCCCACATTATTACCATTCACTTTCCATTGATAGACAGGTGCAGATCCACCATTGCCTGGTGTGGCAGTAAAAGTCACACTTTCGCCAGCATTGATCGGATTGGCTGACGCCACCACTGTTACACTTGATGCATCACTTGAACCCACATTTACATCGATAGTTTTAACCGTGGTGAGTACCACATTGAATTTAATATCGTCCAATGCAAAGTCATTGCCACTTGCTACTGTATTTTGATTTTCTAGTGATAATACCACTGTAGAACTATTTCCTGCCGAGGCATCATAAATAAATTGTTGCCACTGACAATTGGCATCAACCACCGTATATGGAGTACCTGCCAACACTCCATTGACTGACAATTGAAGCCTTGAAGGATTGTTGACGTGTACTGTTTGCACCCAGTAAGAAAATTGATAAGAAGCACCTGGCACTACAGAAACTGTTTGCGACCACACCGCTACACCTGCCACTGTGGCACCATTGATAACCATCTGTTTGCCTGTGCCTGTAGTATGATCACCACAGCTTGAAAACGCTGGATGCACTGTAGTGGGACTATTCACCACTGCATATCTACCTTCTGGACTCAAATCAGCACTATTGGTATAACTACTTGAGAAACTAACATTTCCTGCTTCGAAGTCACCATTCACAATCAAGTTAGTAGGGCTTACGTAAGTTCCTGTCATGGTATATGTTCCAGACATGGAAGTGGTGGAATTGGATAATGACGGATTTTGAGCAGAAGAGGTATAGCCATTCGGACCTGTCCAGCTATAGCTTGTAAGACTTGACGGGGTGGTGGTAAAATTGATGTTTGAACCCGAACAATAAGCGCCACTTGCTTCATCGCTAGCTATAGTCACATTTGGTGTAATGATACCACTACAAGCTACATTCACACTCGTTTTCCCTGTAGATGACACCACCACATTCTCAGGCGCGTATGCACCCATTACTTCTCCAGCCTTCATTCTAATGTAAATCGTAGTCAGATCGACATTTCCTGCAGTTTGAACCAATGTCAATGGAGTAGATTGGTAACCTGCTCCCGACGTGGTAGATATTTCATACCTTGCTGTTGGTGTGATGACAATATTATCAGTTAGGTTTTGACCATATACTGTAAACGTTTGTTCCGCCGAAGGACCAAAACTTTCTTGGTATGTAAATCCATACAAAGAACTAGGTGTAGCGATCATGCCGTTGTTCATCGCCGTAAAATCACCAAAACTAGTCAATCCTGTGGCTGTGACAGTACTAGCTGTTACAGCACCATATTCTGACCATCCTGCATTGTATTTGGTAGTAATCATATTATTGTAGGAGCCTACCAAATCAGCAACAGCATACGTACCAGTCAATGTGCATGAATAAGCAGTTATACCTGACTCACTCACAGTCCAGTAGCGAGTCAAATAATTAGAAATGCTAGAAATGCTTGCATGCTTAGCATTCGTAAGATTGACAGCAGCATAAGCACCACCTGCAAAGGTTCCTGAAGCAAAATTGAGCGTCAAAGGTGAGTATTCTGCTGTAACAGTGGCGTCACCGATGGGAAATATGTATGATCCTGCTGCTGAAAAAATCTTTCTGAGCGTGCCACTTCCATCTGCCACTATCATATTAGAAGCATTCAAAGTTCCAGCTACAGCATTTGCTGAAGCTCCTAAGGTAAGATGATATGCCCCCAATGTCAATCTACCGCTAGTCAAAGTAAGTGTATTCGACACCGATTGATCAGCCCCTAAAATAGCCCCACCCGCATTATTGATGGTAAGATTATAAAATGATGTAGCACTCGTTCCTCCAATAATTTTACCAGAGCCTGACATTCTGATGGTGCTAGTTGATGGTGTAAATGTGCCTCCATTGTTTGTAAAATTGCCTGACACATTGTGAGTGAAACTAGCTCCATTAAATGAAGTTCCCGCTCCCAAAATCAGATTGCCACCGATGGTCAATCCCACTGTAGCGGTTGCAGAAGCAGTGCCTCCAAAAGTCAAATTACCATTGATTGTAGTGGTAGAAGCCGAAAGGGTCTTCACACCTGATCCCGAAAGTGTAAGATGATAGTAAGTTGCATTTCTTACGGTCTGAGC
>CAIUKZ010000007.1 GCA_903899865.1 uncultured Bacteroidales bacterium
CAAACATGGATGGCAGAAAATTTATATGCGACACATTATAGAGATGGTAGTTCAATACCAAACATAACAGATAGTATAACTTGGTGGACTTTAACCACTGGTGGACAATGTACATATAATAACACTACTGTTACTGATAGCATTATTAAATATGGACGACTATATAACTGGCATACGGTATCCGACAATCGGAATATAGCTCCTATTGGCTGGCATATACCCACAAAAAAGGAGATCGAAATATTAAAAGACTATGTAAGTAACAATTTAGGCATTTCGCAAAACACCGCCAAAGCAATTTCCAGCTCAATATTCTGGAATACAGACACTATTGTAGGTACTGTCGGCAACAATTGCAAGATCAACAATTCCACTGGTTTTAGTGCCCTTCCAAGTGGTCAACGCTCAAGTACTAATAATTATTTAGGTGAATTCGTCTATTTAGGCAATGACTGCAACTGGTGGACAGCCACATCATACAGTTCAGACATGTCAGAGAGCTGGAACTTATCTGACCCCGATACAGAGTTGCGAGTTAGCGATAAACATGATGGTTTTTCTATTCGTTGTGTAAAAGATTATTGAATTGTTTATTTGATTAATTACGTCATAGATAAAGTTTGATGTTATTTCCCAATAGACCTATAATGGATTACAATGACTGATGTGTATACTCGCGACCCTGTCGAGCCCAGCGTGTTTTGTGCGATTTGTTTGAAGTTGCCAAACTTTACGGAACACCTAAACATTGTACGCTACGGAAGACAGAATGAGTTTCTCATTTGTCGATGATTTCCCATAGGGAGTAAATCTTAATAGAACAATGGCAGTAAAAAGATATTCTCCGTAGGAGATTAACTTTTGAAATTAAAGTTAATCCCCGCTGGGGAATTCTATTTCTGAAATTGGTCTCTATGAATATTCATCCTCTACGAGGAATGAGATATATCACCACCTACGGGGTTCATATTTCCACATTATTCTAAAGCTACAATAATTTCAGCGATTCTGGCTTCATTACATCTCTTGACCCTTTGCTCTCTCAGTTCATCTTGGGGTGCAAACTTCTGTATTAAGTCCCCCTTCGGGGGATTAGGGGGCTTCTTACTCAACTTTAGTCCCAAAAATTTGTTACCTTTGCAAAGCAAAATCGCACCGCATCAATGATTGACAATTCTGTATTCAACAATAAAAAAGTGGCATTTCACACCTTGGGTTGCAAACTCAATTTTGCTGAAACATCTGCCATAGGCAAAACGCTCTCTGAACAAGGATTTACAAAGGCAAAAGCAGGCGAACAGGCCGACCTCTGCATTATCAACACCTGCTCAGTAACCGATACCGCCGACCACAAATGCCGCCAAGCCATCAACCGACTAAACCGTCAGCATCCCAATGCAGTGATGGTAGTTACCGGTTGCTACGCACAGCTGAAACCCGATGAAATATCGAAAATCGAAGGTGTAGACTTGGTGCTAGGTGCCAACGAAAAGTTCAACGTACTGGACTATCTGAACAAGCAGGATACTACCAACAAAATCCATCATTCGGAAATAGAGGCCATCAACGATTTCCAACCCTCTTGCTCCAAAGACGATCGTACACGCTACTTTCTCAAAATTCAAGACGGGTGCGACTATTTCTGCACCTACTGCACTATACCCATGGCGCGTGGCAAAAGCCGTAATGCTAGCATTGCTGACACGGTAGCCATGGCAGAGAAGGCCATCAGCGAAGGAGCCATGGAAATAGTACTTACTGGTGTCAATACGGGTGACTTCGGTAAATCGACAGGCGAAAACTTTTTCGATTTGGTAAAAGTGCTGGACGCTTTGCCATCTAATACCAGATTCCGCATTTCTTCCATAGAGCCCAATCTTCTTACCGACGAAATCATTGAATTTGTGGGAAATAGTCGTAACTTTATGCCGCATTTTCACATACCGCTACAGTCGGGCACCAACGAGGTATTACAACTGATGAAACGACGCTACAACCGTGAGCTCTTTGCCTCGAAAATAGCGAAAATCAAGGCGGTGATGCCACATGCTTTTATCGGCGTGGATGTGATAGTGGGTGTGAAGGGTGAAACCGACGAACTGTTTGAACAAGCCATGGAATTTATCACAGAACTTGATTTTTCACAGCTACATGTTTTCTCTTACTCCGAACGAGCTGGTACACAGATGCTTCGCATTGAACATAGCGTTTCTCCTGCCGAGCGAAAACGAAGAAGCGAAGTATTACATTTGGTTTCGGACAAAAAGACCAAAGCATTCTACGAATCTCAAATCGGAAAGAAAGCTCAGGTACTCTGGGAAAGTAAAGTAAGTGGAGAATTCATCACAGGCTTTACCGAAAACTACGTAAAAGTACAAACCGCATACGACAAACAACTGGTAAACAGCATACAACAAGTAACCTTAGGCACATGGAACGAAGACAAGACAGCTCTGTGTGCATGTTCTTGACATTATCCTAAAAACAAATATTGATTCCAAAGTTTAAACTACCAATGGTTCAATATTGGGCAAAATGAATTAATAACTTTTAGATTTTAGACGAAATCTATTCATACACACTCCTCAAAAAGTCACCCATGGGGGATTTAGGGGGCTACAAAATATTATATGTTAGCAAAACGAATCATCCCTTGCCTAGATATCAAAGACGGGCAAACAGTAAAAGGAATCAATTTTCTAAACATCACATCCGTGGGCGACCCAGTAGAACTTGGAGCGCTATATGCTGAGATGGGTGCTGACGAATTGGTATTTCTTGACATTACCGCTACCAACGAAAAACGAAAAACACTTTCGGAACTCGTAACACGCATTGCTCGTCACATCAACATCCCTTTCACCGTAGGAGGAGGAATTTCTAGTGTGGAAGATGTTTCCGTCCTACTAGCTTGCGGTGCTGATAAAATTTCGGTCAATACATCGGCCGTGCGCAATCCGCAATTAATCAACGACCTTGCCAATCAGTTTGGCAGTCAGTGCGTGGTGCTTGCCATTGACACCAAGTGCATTGATGGCGAGTGGTACGTATTTCTGAATGGAGGCCGCATCCCTACTGAAATCAAAACAGTGGAGTGGGCCAAACAAGCTGTTGCACTAGGCGCTGGCGAGATACTCCTCACATCCATGAACAATGATGGCACCAAAGATGGATTTGCACTTGACATTACTCGTGCAGTGTCAGAAGCCGTAAATGTACCCGTGATAGCCAGTGGAGGAGCAGGCACTATGGAGCATTTCGTAGATGTATTTGATGCGGGAAAAGCCGACGCAGCATTAGCAGCCAGCATTTTCCATTACAAAGAAATTGGCATTCCAGAACTCAAATCCTTTTTAAAAGAAAAAGGAGTAGAAGTAAGAATATGAGAATCAAAACCAAATACTTTAAAGTCATCGCCTACGCTTTGATTGTTTTCGCAACAGTGGCGTGCAACGACTTTGCAAAATCGCCCTACCCATCCATTTCATTCCAATCTATTACTTCCATGCCTGACAACGGTAGAGCTTCTGCTGTGGCATGGTCTATTGACGGAAAAGGTTATGTCGCTTTAGGAAGAACCAAAAATGGAACTCAACTCAACGACTGTTGGCAATTTGATCCAGTAGATAATACTTGGAAAAAGATGGCTGATTATCCAGACACAGCTCGAGTTAAAGCCATAGCACAAGTGGTAAATGGCAAGGTGTATGTAGGATTAGGCTTTGATCTTAGAAAGCAAAACGGAGAAAACAATGTGAAAGGAAACTTACGAGGACTGAGAAGCTATGACCCTATCACCAATAGCTGGTCTGCACCCTTGGCATATTTTCCTAGCGACGCTTCTAATGCATGTATAAGTTTCGTAAGAGGTAATGACATATACGTTGGTTCGGGGTTTAATGGCTTAGGATACTCAAGTGAGTTTTGGAAATATAGTACTACTGAGAATAAATGGACACGACTGAACGACCTCCCATTTAGACAAAGATCATGCCCAGTAGTAAGTGCAGACAGTTCACATATTTTCTTCGGGACGGGGTATACTTGTGCCAATTTGTCGGATTGGTGGGAATACGAACCATCAACTGACTCTTGGACAAAAAAGGAAAGTGTACCCGACAATGGTAGAACATGTGGAGTTGGATTTTCAATTAACCACAGATACTTTATAGCTACAGGAAGACACACAGGAGGCGAGTACACGGGAGGTATGATATTGGGTGATGTACTAGAGTACAATGCCGTTAAAAACACCTGGTACAAACGTGGAAGCATGCCTTCTGGCGAAAGAGAGAATGCTATTTACTTTATTGTCAACGACAAAGTATATATTGGAACTGGAGAGAATGGCATCTACGAAGAATACAACTCAGTATTAAATGATTTTTGGATCTTCCAACCTTAAAAGCTACATTATGAAATATAAATATCTAGTTATCTTGATATCATTCTTTTGGATTGGAAATGTGTTGGCACAAAAAGATAGCATCCAGTTTGAGGGACAACTAAGTGGAATCACATCTTCTGGAAAAAATTCACCTTTCTTATTCCAAAGTCAAAATTATGGAAAATACAACGCATTGCCCAATGCTGGAATTCTATCCATGGGGATAGGCAAGAACTTCTCACACCCACAATCAGTATTTGACTTTTCATTCAAGGTCAATGGACTACTCAGAAATTCCACAACAAATTCTCCTTTTTACTTACATGAATACTATGGCAAATGTAGATTGTGGGTATTCGACCTAACCGCTGGAGCCAAAGAAGAAATTCTTGGCACACAGGACTCTACACTATCTGGAGGTGGCATCCTATTCTCAAAAAACTCACGTCCAATGCCAAAAATAACAGCAGGCATTGAAAAATTCACTGCCATCCCATTCACTGGTGGCTATCTGGAGATTAAAGGAGCAATATCACATGGCTGGTTTGACAATAACATTATTAAGAACGAGTTTCTCCACCATAAATATGCCTATATACGAGTTGGAGGAAAATCTCCCGTACATATTCAATATGGACTCGATCATGTAGCTCAGTGGGGAGGCGTATTACCTAACGGCCTTTTACTACCAAGTAAATTTCAAGATTATATTTCTGTGGTTAAAGCTGGTCATGGTGGGGCAAAAGCGGGCTCAAGTGAACAAGTCAATACACTTGGCAACCACATCATTAGCCAAAGCTTGAAGTTAGAAGTAGACATAAAAGACACTAAATTATGCGCCTATTGGCAAAACTTCAGTGAAGATCCTCCTGTGAAATTCATCGCATTAAATGAAATGAATATTAAAGATGGACTATGGGGATTGTCAATCAAAAACAAAGAACTTCCATTCATTAAAGGTATTTTGTACGAATACTTAAACACAACGGATCAGTCTGGAACTCTATTTCAAAAAGACGGAATAATTTACGGAGGAGGCGATAATTATTTTTCTAATTACTTATACACTCCTGGTTGGAATTACATGGGTAAAACCATCGGAACACCATATATTGGTCCAAATACTCCAAGATC
>CAIUKZ010000008.1 GCA_903899865.1 uncultured Bacteroidales bacterium
TATGTGTCCATGGATTATTTCAAACAAAAGATTAAGGCTGGCGAGGTAGGGTCGTCGGCAATGCCACACAAGGTAAATCCAATAGATTTTGAAAATGCTGAGGGTAATTTGGCAATAGCCAATGCCATGTTTGAGTTTTTGTCGAACAAACTACCAGTGTCCAGATTGCAACGCGATTTGACAGACAGCACTGTGCTCCGCAATGTAGGTGTGCCATTTGCCCACACATTGGTGGCTACTCAAAGTATTTTGAAAGGCTTGAGCAAATTATTGTTGAATGAAACAGCCATATACAGAGACTTGGACAATACGTGGGCTGTGGTGGCCGAAGGCATTCAAACCATACTTCGACGTGAGGCTTACCCTTCACCTTATGAAGCGTTAAAGGCTTTGACTCGTACCAATGAAGGGATTACCGAGCAGTCTATTCGTGATTTTGTGGAGACGCTCGATGTGAGTGCTTCAGTGAAAGAAGAGTTAAAGCGGATAACACCTAGAAATTATACGGGAGTCTAAAAATCAGTTGTTGCTTTTTTACCAACGATTATTACTTCCTAACTGTATAATTGAAAATACCATGTTCAAATTTCTCACACTTCTCAAAAGATTTATTCCGCCGTATAAGAAATATGTCTTTTTGAGTTTGCTATTCAATGTACTAGCGACTATTTTTGGGTTATTCTCATTTCTTGCTGTAATACCAGTACTTCAGATTCTATTTGGAATCCAGAACGAAACGTATAAGTATGTAGATTGGACTTGGAGTAGTTCGAGGAGTGAGTTAGTGGTGGCTCTAAAGAATAATGTGTTTTATAATATTCAACACATCATTCAAAATTCTGGGGCTAATATAGCACTTTTGTACTTGGGATTGTTTTTGATAACAGCCACTTTCTTCAAAGTGGGTTGCTCTTATTTGAGTTCTCATTTTATCATACCTATCAGGACTGGAGTTTATAGGGATTTGAGGTCAATGCTTTATAATAAGATTATAAGTCTGCCTCTCAGTTTTTTTTCGGATGAACGAAAAGGTGATATAATGGCTCGAATTACAGGCGATGTAGGCGAGGTAGAAGCCTCTATCATGGGTTCATTGGATATGGTTTTTAAGAATCCGATTGTAATTCTAGTCAATCTAATTGTGATGTTTACCATGAGTTGGAAATTGACTTTGTTTGTGATTCTTCTTTTGCCATTCAGTGGTTATTTAATAGGTAGAATAGGCAAGTCATTGAAAGGGACTTCAAAAATTGGTCAAGAGCAAAATGGTGAACTGCTTTCTCAAATTGAAGAAACACTTGGTGGGTTGAGAATCGTAAAAGCCTTCAATGCAGAGAAACAGATGAGTTTTCGCTTTGAGAAAATTAATGAAAAGCTAAGGAGAACGTTTAATAGTATCAACCGCAGACAATCACTGGCTCATCCTGTTAGCGAGTTTATGGGCACCATTGTAATTGCTATTTTATTATGGTTTGGTGGTTCGCTTATTTTAGGTAAAGAGAGCCACATGAATGCAGCAGAGTTTATCTATTTTCTAGTGATATTTTATAGCATTATCAACCCGTCCAAAGATTTAACTAGGGCAGCTTATAGCATCCAAAAAGGATTAGCATCATTGGAACGAGTGGATAAGATATTAAAATCAGAGAATCATATCAAGGATCCATTGACACCTGTGCCACTCGTAAAATTTGAGACTCGTATAGAATTTCAAAATTTGGGTTTCAAATACAAAACAGATTGGGTCCTCAGAAATATCAACCTTACAGTCCCAAAAGGTTCTACTGTGGCACTAGTTGGGCAGTCAGGTTCTGGTAAGTCAACACTGGTGGATTTACTCCCTCGATTCTACGATGCGGTGGAAGGCGAAGTGCTTATTGATGGTGTGAATGTGAAGGATTATCGTGTACATGATGTCCGTTCGAAGATGGGGAATGTAAATCAAGAGGCAATTCTATTTAATGATACATTCCTAAATAACATTGCTTTTGGAGTAGAACATGCTACTTTGGAACAAGTCATAGAAGCTGCAAAAATTGCCAATGCACATGATTTTATTAGTGCTACGGAACATGGCTACGAAACCAATATTGGTGATAGGGGGAACAAACTTTCAGGTGGACAACGCCAACGGGTGAGCATTGCTCGAGCTATTTTGAAGAATCCGCCGATATTAATCCTAGATGAAGCTACCTCCGCCTTAGATACAGAGTCAGAAAAATTGGTACAAGAGGCATTGGAGAACTTGATGAAAAACAGAACCACACTGGTGGTGGCACACCGGCTTTCTACTATCAAGAAGGCAGATTTGATATGTGTATTGCATGAAGGTCAAATCGCGGAACGTGGCACTCATGATGACTTAATTGAAAAGGATGGGTACTATAAAAAACTATGTGATATGCAGTCGTTTTGATTGATTGACCATTGTCAACTGCTTGTTAGTTCGTGGAAAAGATAGGTGCCATTATGTAGGCTGATTGCACAGTCATTGTATCATTGTTAAAATCAAAGAAATAATATAATTTATGCTTAGACAAAGTTTACAGCAAAAATTACAACAAAAATTATCACCCGCCCAAATACAGGTGATAAAAATGCTCGAAGTTCCGACCTTGGAACTTGAGGAGCGTATCCGTCAGGAATTGGAAGAAAATCCAGCACTTGAAGAGGGTGAGGAGCCATCTGCCGATAATGATGATGCGGATGAATTTGAGTCCAATGATGATGGTGGAAATAATGATGACACCGACTTTGATGATTATATGTCTGATGATGAAATTCCAGACTATAAACTTAAAACCAACAATAACTCTAAGGATGATAAGCGTGAAGACATCCCATTTTCCGCAGGAATGACATTTCATGAGTTTTTGTTAGAACAGGTCGGATTATTGCAATTGACAGAAAAGCAAGAGACACTCATAGAGTATGTAATTGGGAATATTGACGAAGAGGGTTATCTTCGAAGGACACCAGAAGCAATGGTCGATGATATTGTTTTTCAGGCTGGGATTCAAACTTCTGACGAGGAAATGTATGAGGTTGTTGACATGGTAAAACAGTTTGATCCAGCTGGAGTAGGTGCTACTACTCTACAGGAGTGCCTCGCCTTGCAACTTGACCGCAAAAAACACAGTGCTGATATCGCCATTGCAAAGAAACTAGTAGCCGAGTATTTTGAAGAATTTTCCAAAAAACATTTCGACAAAATCACAAAATCACTTAATATCGATGATGAATGTCTAAAACGGGTGATGAATGAAATTGTGCACCTCAATCCCAAA
>CAIUKZ010000009.1 GCA_903899865.1 uncultured Bacteroidales bacterium
GGCTGTCCGCTAAAATTCTTATCTTTGCCCATGATTATAATTTTTGGTGTGGTAACCGCAAAATTAAATCATTTAGGGGCGTATCTTCGGAAATGCCCCTATTTTCTTTTTTAAAATATTTTTAACCGGACAACAATGATAATTTATAATTGAAGAGACGTTGCATGCGGCGTCTGATAAAATATTTTTTGAACACAAAGACACAAAGGCACGAAGTCGCTATCGCAAAGCAAATATCGCAAAGCTAATATCGCGCAGCTAATATCGCCGAAGGCAAATATCACGAAGTAATTATCGCCGAAGGCTAATATCGCAAAGCAATTATCGCAAAGCAATTATCGCCGTAGGCAAAATATCACGAAGTAATTATCGCCGTAGGCTAATATCGCCGAAGGCTACAACGCACAACTTATTGGATGCATGTATGGAACTATTGATATTTATATGTATTTTTGTTCATAAGTTAGTATTTTACAAAAATCACAGTTGCTTTTTAATTTGCTAACCAAAAAATCATCAGCCCACCAACATACAACAAAGCACTATAAAACAGAAACTTACCATAAGACTTAAAACTACAAAGCTCCAACCATCGCATGAAACCTGCCATTCACAGCACAATTGATTACCAAAACATTTCCACCTTCAAAGGTCTAAACTCGTTGCGATTTATCGCTGCATTTCTAGTTTTGATGCACCACAGCGAATCAATTAAGAAAAAATCAGGATTAGAGAGTTTTGATTGGCTTGGTCTATTTCGAAATGGCGGTAATGCTGTCACCTTCTTTTTTGTGTTGAGTGGATTTCTAATCACGTATTTATTGCTGAAAGAAAACAAGAAAACAGGACATGTAAGCATCAAGAACTTCTATTTAAAAAGAGTACTCAGAATATGGCCATTGTACTTTTTACTAGTATTAACAGGCACCGTGATAATCCCAATCGTATTTTCAGTGGCACATATCAACTACCAAATGCCCTATACCTTGGGAGAGACATGGTATTACTTCGTGTTCTTTCTTCCGGGATTGGTCACTTTGTTTTTTGGGCATCATCTTCTTGAACCGTTGTGGTCCATTGGCGTCGAAGAGGTATTTTATCTGATATGGGCACCACTTTTCAAATTTTGCAGAAAAAGCATCTTAACTTTACTTATATCGGTTATTATTATCAAGCTGATTTTAAGAATTTTATGCCTGCATTACATACAAAATGAATTATTCAATTACATCGTCAGCACTTTCCAATTTGAAGCAATGGCTATTGGTGGGCTTGGAGCTTATTTTATTTACACCAAAGGAAATTTGATCACTCAACTCAAGATATTTACCATCCCATCCCAACTGCTAATCATTTTCACCCTGTTAACTTTCTTAGTATTTCATTCCAATATCGACTTTATGCTTTGGAACGCAATTTTCAAAACACCAATTCTATCATCCATCATCTTAGATATTTTGTTTTTGTATTTGATTATTTGCGTGTCAGTCATTGACCACAGCATCATCAACATAGAAAGTAAAACCCTCTCCTACTTGGGCGAAATATCCTATGGAATTTACATGTATCATGTACTCATTATCTTCACTACTTTGCAATTATTAAAAAACCAACTGCTACAGTTAAGTTCCCCTTGGAGCCACATAGCATTCTACGCCATCGTGTCAGCACTCACCATACTTACAGCTGCTTTGTCCAAACGGATATTTGAAGATTACTTCCTGAAAATGAAAACAAAACTTATTCGCTAACAGTCATTTTAGGATTCATAAACTAACTCGGCGGATAAACCACATGGAAAACATTAAGCGATTTCAATTAGAAAAATGCAAGAACTTGGCTTTATGTGCTCAAAAAATACATCTACTAATTCAAAATAAGTGAATAATATATTTACAATTTTACTAGTACATGATAGTGGAAATAGCATCATTCGTTATATTAAATAAGTACAAAACCTTCCTTATAATGACCTATTAAAATCAAATTTTCTACTAAAAAATGTAAATATTATAAATTATTCGTTAGCTTTGAACCATTCTATCTCACAACAACTTCCAAATAATGAAGAGCTTAACTTTATCAAGACATAAATTCTCCCTGTTGGAATCATCCAACGAAAACCTGTAATAATTAAAGCTTTGTATTCTAATTAAATATCATTATCTTTGCAACAATATGGTCTAAAAAAGCTTTCGCTATGCAAACCGTATTCTGAGTTGTTTTCGAACGAGATTCTCAGCCACTGATTATCACAAAAGGACTTGGCTATCACTAATGACTTGGCAATGGCCGTAAAACAAGTATCAATAACTAAAACATATAATATGGAGCATTTATTTAAAACCCTCGAAAAGAAAAGAATCAGCCTGCCTGCTGATGCACTTATCATGCTAAGTGGAAGTAAATCTTTTCAAACCTATGACACCGTAGAACAACTTGCAATTGCTTCAGTTGGAGGCCCTGACAATAATAGTTTTGAGGTAAAATACGATGTAGAAGGAGTTGGAGAAGTTACAGAAGCCATCGTACACCGTGTAAAAAAAGGTATTGCCGCCAATTACACTGAACCATATATGCGCAGAAGGGATCCTGACACTATGCTCATTGCTGATGATCTGCCTACTGATAAAGAAAAATTTGTTGACAGATGTGGCTATAAATTTGATTCACTTCGCAAAGAAACCATTGATTGGCTTCAAAAGCAAGATCTAGCCGTATTCTTTTATTTTGCTGGTCGTGATGGTATTGGGTCTGCGGGTATAGCCATTGCTCCTGCTAATGCAGGATTTTTTGCCATGGGACTTGCCATGTTACAATGCATCATTCCTATCGACGAGCTACCGATGGACTTTAAAATTGACTCTGCCATATATGTAGCGCCTACATTCAGACACACACATTTTAATGGCAAACAAGTCGTAGTTCACAAACGCTCCGAAAACCTGCATGAAATTTACTCTTATAATCTATATCCAGGCCCTAGTGCTAAAAAAGGATTATATGGTGCACTTCTTACCAAAGGTGAGAGAGAAGGCTGGATTACAGCTCACTGCTCTACTGTACAAACAAAAAGTCCTTATGACAATGTAACTACCTTTATGCACGAAGGTGCTAGCGGTGGTGGAAAAACAGAAATGCTTCAAAACATCTCCAGAGAAGATGATGGACAGGTATTGGTAGGCGAAAACGTAACCAGTGGCGAAAAAAGATTCATTAATTTACCTATGTTCTGTACATTCAGTCCTGTGACTGACGACATGGCAATGTGCCACCCTAGCATTCAAAAAAACGACGGAAAACTAACAGTTTTGGATGCTGAAAATTCTTGGTTCATTCGTGTAGATGGAGTAAACGAATACGGTGATGATCCATCGTTAGAAAAACTCACCATCAACACCAAAGAGCCCCTACTATTTTTAAATATTCAATCCGAACCCGACTGCACAACACTGATTTGGGAGCATATCGAAGATAGTCCAGGCAAAAGATGTCCTAACCCGAGGGTGGTAATACCGAGAAAAATTATTCCAAACATAGTAAACAAGGCTGTCACTGTTGACGTTCGCAGTTTTGGAGTTCGCACTCCACCGTGTACAAAAGAAAACCCAACTTACGGAATCATTGGACTATTCCACATTCTTCCACCAGCGTTGGCATGGCTTTGGAGACTGGTGTCTCCACGTGGACATGGCAACCCTAGTATCGTTGATACAGCTGGCATGGGTAGCGAAGGTGTAGGTTCATATTGGCCATTTGCCACTGGTAAAAAAATACTTCATGCCAACATGCTATTGGAGCAAATCATCCACACACCCAGAATGAGATATACGCTAGTTCCAAATCAGCACATTGGCAACTGGAAAGTAGGATTCAAACCACAATTATTGATGCGTGAATACCTTACTCGTCGTGGAAATGCACAGCTTCGCGTGGATCAATATCAACCAGCACGCTGTCCGCTTCTAGGATATGAGCTTAATTATTTGACCATCGAAGGTGCCAAAATTCCTTCACGATTTTTACAAGTTCATAAACAAGTTGAAATTGAAACTTCGGGGTACGATGCAGGTGCAGAAATTTTGTTTGAATTTTTCAA
>CAIUKZ010000010.1 GCA_903899865.1 uncultured Bacteroidales bacterium
CGCTTACCGAACCCAAACATTGGGACGATGAGCCTTTCGACTGTATTGTTTCCAATCCTCCTTATTCAATTAAATGGGAAGGCGATGCCAACCCACTTTTGATTAACGACCCTCGTTTTTCTCCTGCTGGCGTGTTAGCCCCAAAGAGCAAAGCCGACCTTGCATTTACTTTGCACATGCTATCGTGGCTCTCTACTTCTGGCACGGCTGCCATTGTAGAGTTTCCGGGTGTGCTGTATCGCAGCGGTGCAGAGCAGAAAATCCGCAAATATTTGATTGATAACAATTATATCGATACGGTTATACAGTTGCCACCCGATTTATTTTTTGGGACAAGTATTGCCACCTGTGTTATTGTATTGAAGAAAAGCAAAAAAGACAATGCTACGCTTTTCATTGATGCTTCAGCCGAATTTTTGCGTGGAGGTAACAAAAATAAGTTATCCGAAACCAACAGAGCAAGGATTCTGAATGCCTTTATTACCCGTAAGGACGAACCTTACTTTGCAAAGCTTGTACGCAATAGCGATATTGGCGAGAACGATTACAACATAGCTGTAAGTAGTTATGTGGAACAGGAAAATACCACCGAGGAGGTGGATATTCTAAAACTCAATGCACACATTGCAGATATTGTAATAAAGCAAAACCATTTGCGTATTGCTATTGACGAGATTGTTGCCGATTTAGAAGGAGGAGCAATATGATAGACGATTTTGATGAATATATCCGTCAGGGCGAACCCTCACAAATTGAGAAAAGCCAAATTTGGCAAACCGCAATCGGCTTGCAGCAGGTGGATGGTTTAACGCCTTCTGCCTATCTGATTGAAACCGCCAAAGAAAACATTGAAGGCAAAATTACCATTGACGAGGTAAAATACCGAATCGACAATTATTATAAGCAACAGAATAGCAAAAAACTTATTGATGGCGACCGTACTGAAGAAGCGGATAAGGTTTCGGCAAATATTACTGAATTATTATCGGAGCAAACGTTCTCATTTAGCCCTGCCGAACTTCTTTCCATTCACAAACGCCTTTTTACCGGTGTTGAGAGTATTCGTGTGAAAGTTGGCAAAATTCGTGATTACAATATTACTAAAAACGAATGGGTATTGAATGGAAAAACAGTGCTTTACGCCTCTGCCGATACCATTAGCGCAACGCTTGATTACGATTTTCTACAAGAAAAGAATTTCAACTATAAAGGACTTTCTAAGCAGGAAATAGTAGAACATATTGCAAAATTCATTTCGGGATTATGGCAAATACACGCTTTTGGTGAAGGAAATACACGTACAATAGCCGTTTTTACCATTAAATATCTGCGCTCTTTCGGTTTTGAAGTGGAAAACGAACTATTTGCCAGTCATTCATGGTACTTCCGCAATGCGCTTGTCAGGGCAAATCATAACGACTATCTAAATAAAATTTTCTCAACGAACGAATATCTAATGCGTTTCTTTGGCAATTTATTGCTTAGCGAAAATAATGAACTAAAAAACAGACATTTGCGAATAGAAGCAAGCACCGAAGTTGCCATGGAGCAAAAACCAGTTCCGAGTATCAATTCAGGTGGTCAGAAAACTGATTTAGGTGGTCAGAAAAAGTGGTCAGAAAAAGTGGTCAGATTATTCAACCTCATTGTAGAAAACCCCGCTATTACACGGAAAGAACTATCCGATACGCTGGGAATTAACCCTTCTGCGGTACAAAAACATATAGACAAATTGAAAAACGAAGGAGTAATTTCTCGCGAAGGTTCGGATAAAAAGGGAGTATGGAAAGTGACAATGAAAGGAGGCAATAATGAATAACATAGAAGAACTGATTGAGCAACTTTGTCCTGATGGTGTGAAATCTAAAGGATTGATTGATTTAGCAAAAATAAGTACAGGGAAATTAAATGCAAACGCAATGATTGAAAATGGATTGTATCCATTTTTTACTTGTTCTGAAAGGCCATATAAAATTGACAAATTTGCCTTCGACACCGAAGCTATATTAATTTCAGGGAACGGAAGTCAAGTTGGGCATATAAATTACTATAAAGGTAAATTTAATGCATACCAACGAACTTATGTTCTGTTTGATTTCGATTGGTCTATTAATGTTAAATTCATGTTGTATTGTTTAAAAGGATCTCTGAAAGAGTATATTCTAAAGAATGTAAATGAAGGTTCTGTTCCATATATTACTTTACCTATGCTTCAGAATTTCCAAATCCCCATTCCCCCGCTCCCCATACAACAAGAAATTGTCTCCATTCTCGACAAATTTACTCAGCTGGAGGCTGAGTTGGAGGCTGAGTTGGAGGCAGAGCTTGAGATGCGTACGCGCCAATATAAATACTACCGTAATGATTTATTGAATTTCGAAGGGAAAGAAGTGGAGTGGAAAACACTGGGTGAAGTTGGGCAGTTTGTTAGAGGAAGAAGATTTGTTAAAGACGATATTATTGCAGAAGGTATTCCTTGCATTCATTATGGCGAGATGTACACTCATTATAAGATTTCTGCAACTCAATCCAAATCATTTTTAGAACCGACATTAGCTGCCAAACTTAGAGTTGCACACCCGGGCGATGTTGTTATAGTTTCAGCAGGCGAAACTATTGAAGATATTGGGAATGGAGTAGCTTGGTTGGGTGAATCAGATGTTGTTATTCACGATGCTTGTTTTACTTACTCTCACAGTTTGAATCCCAAATATGTTTCATATTATCTTCAAACTAATCTTTTCCGTTCGCAAATTAAAAAATACATATCTTCCGGTAAAATATCGTCAATAAATGCGCCTGGTTTAAGCAAAGCCAGAATTCCTATTCCACCAATGGAAGAGCAGGAACGCATTGTAGGGATATTGGATAAATTTGAAGCATTGGTAAACGATATTTCGGTGGGTTTACCTGCCGAAATACAAGCGCGTCGCAAGCAATACGAATATTATAGAGGAAAATTATTGGATTTTAAAAGCATAAATAATGGATAAATACTCCCTTGTTGCCGAGAACCCCGAAAGTACGGTAGTAGCCGAATATCAGCCACTATACCGTAAGGAAACTACATATCAGAGTGAGGCTGAACTCGAAAAAGCATTTATTGAGCAGCTTAAAACACAGGCTTACGACTTTTTACCAATCACTTCGGAAGACGAATTGATTGACAACTTGCGCCTACAATTAGAAGCACTGAATTACTATAGATTTACCAATACTGAATGGGAGCAATTTTTTAAAAGCAAAATTGCCAATCAAAACAACGGCATTGAGGAGAAAACAACCATTATTCAGGAAGACCATATTCAACTACTTACACGTGAAGATGGCACTGTAAAAAATATCTACCTAATTGATAAAGCAAATATCCATAACAATTGCTTACAGGTTGTTAATCAATATGCCATAGATAGCGGGCAAAGGTCAAATAGATACGATGTTACTTTATTGGTAAACGGCTTACCATTGGTACATATTGAGCTCAAAAAACGGGGCGTTGACATTAAAGAAGCATTTAATCAGATTAATCGCTATAACCGAGAATCGTTTTGGGCTGGTTGCGGTTTGTTTGAGTATGTGCAACTATTTGTAATTTCAAACGGCACTTACACCAAATACTACAGCAATACCACCCGCTTTACACATATCAGAGAGCTGGGCGATGGAGCAGTAAAAAAAGGCAAACGCACTAGTAACAGTTTCGAATTTACTTCGTGGTGGGCTGATGCCAACAACCGTCCAATTATCGACTTAATGGATTTTGGACGCACATTTTTTGCCAAACATACCCTGCTCAATCTGCTTACAAAATATTGCGTTTTCACTTCCGACAAATTGTTGTTGGCAATGCGCCCCTACCAGATTGTGGCTACCGAACGAATTTTAAATAGAATTAATATTTCCAATAATTACAAGTCGTATGGAACTATCGAGGGTGGTGGCTATATTTGGCACACTACCGGAAGTGGCAAAACACTCACTTCGTTTAAAACTGCACAGTTAGCAAGCAAATTGCCCTTTGTGGATAAAGTGTTGTTTGTGGTCGATAGAAAAGACCTCGACTATCAAACCATGAAGGAATACGACAAGTTTGAGAAAGGCGCAGCAAACAGCAATACCAATACTGCCATTCTGAAAAAACAACTCGAAAACCCTAATGCACATATAATCATAACCACCATACAGAAACTTTCAGTTCTGATAAAGAAACAAAAGAATCATTCTGTTTTCAATCAACATATCGTTATTATCTTCGATGAATGCCACCGCTCGCAATTTGGCGATATGCACACTGCAATAACAAAAGCATTCAAAAAATATCACCTCTTTGGATTTACTGGCACACCTATTTTTGCTAAGAATTCAAGCAGCAACAGCCGTGCCGATTTGAAAACAACTGCACAGGCATTTGGCGATAAGTTACACACCTATACTATTGTTGATGCTATTACAGATAAAAATGTGTTACCATTCCGCATTGATTATATTAGCACCATGCGAGAAGAAGAA
>CAIUKZ010000011.1 GCA_903899865.1 uncultured Bacteroidales bacterium
GTGTGGTATTCTATTCTGGTCGGACAAAGACAATAAAGTCAACAACATGTCCGATGTATGGGTGTATAACAACACCATCATCAACTCCTTTGGGCACGCAGTCAACTACCAGGACAGTACACCCACCAACTGCCACCTGATAAATAATATTTTCGTTTCAAAACTGGCACCTATAGGCAGCAATTATTCACAATCCAGCTACTCCAACAATCTTTACTGGATGTATGAAACTGGTAAATTTCAAGTGGATAGCTACACTTCACTCGAAGATTGGTCGAAAGCCACAGGCCAAGAACGCAACAGCGGAAAGGTGACTGACCCATTACTGGTAGGACCAATAAACGTCATAGAACCTATCACCGACCCTACAAAAATCACGACCCTATCGGCTTACAAACTACTGACCAACTCACCATGCATTGGCGCTGGAGTGGTCATAAAAGATAATGGCGGAAAAGATTTATGGGGAACCACACTATCCCCAAATGGTGGAAAAGTAGACCTTGGAGCCTGTCAATTAGCAAAATAGCATTTGACAATTAAGACATCTAAAACCCTATAAATAAGAAAATTAAAAGTATTCGATAAAATATTTTGGATAACCGTGTGATATTTCTCTCATTGCTGCGAATAATAGTTAAAACGATTAAACAAACTCGAAGTGGACAAAGAGAGATTTATTGCTGTCATCAAAACCAATCAGAACTTAATTTACAAAATCTGCCATTCTTATTGCTCCGACACTGAAGACTTTAAGGATTTGCAACAAGAGATTCTGATTCAATTATGGAATTCATTTTCAAAATTCGACGGACGCGTCAAAATTTCGACATGGATTTACAAGATTGCCCTGAACACTGCAATTTCATTTTATCGGTCTGATAGCAGACACAAAGGTAAAAAAGTAAAAATTGACGAGTCAATTCTGTCACTCCCCAGTTTCGAGATGGATTCTGAACAGAACGAGAACATAACAATGCTCTATCATTTTATTGAGCGTCTGAGTGAATTTGATAAAGCGCTTATTCTGCTTTATCTGGACGACAACAAATACAAGGACATTGCCGAAATTCTTGGTATTTCAGAAACCAATGTAGCTACAAAAATTAATCGGATTAAAAACAGTCTGAAAGAACAGTTTAGTAACATTTAAAAAAAACTTAAAATCATGGAATTAGACGAATTGAAAAGTGCATGGACACAGTATGATAAAAAACTCACAGAAAATCTGAAATTAAACGAAGAGTTGATTCGAAAAATGAATCTCAACAATTCAAAAAAAGAACTGCAAAAGCCACTCATTTCTGAGCTAGTTGGTATTATAATATTGCCTTTGTTCATTCTATATGTTGGTGTTTCATCGATAAGATATATTGATGAACCTAAGTATTGCATTCCAGGTTTTATTTCATTAGCTATTGGATTGGTATATATGACATTTGGAATTTATAGAGCTAACAGATTTTTGAATATTGATTACTATAGCTCTTCTGCATTAAAAATGCAGATGGATATTGCAAAACTTAAAAAGTTAGTTCTGCATTTGAGAAAATATGAACTATTATTAATTCCAATATTTGTGATATCCATTCTTCCAATATTATACAAAGCCATTCACAATATAGATATTTATCAACACATTAAATTTTATGCAATAGTAGTGATTGCATGTTCTAGTATAGGTTTTCCATTAACTATATGGATTAATAAACATCTTTACGACAAGAAATTTGAAAATGTAGAAAAACTTCTCGATGATTTAAACCGATTCGAGAAAGAAGAATAACGAACAGCAGATGGCGTAGGTCTCACACAGGCTTACGCCATTTTTCTTTGTGATTTTACTCCTACAATAAAAGCAAATTTCTATTCTTCTGTTTATAATTTAAATTGTAGTTGTCATGTTGGTTTCATCTGTTTTCAAATGCACCAAAGCTAATGATACTAGTGGTTTCAGAAGATTCCAGCATTACTTTTGTCCATTAGCCCACATATACACATCTTCATTCCTACTTTTAGCACTCCCACTTAATCCTACATTTCAGTTTTTAACATTAATTTTCGATTATAACCGAAAATAATCGTATTAATTTTCGGCTATAACCGAAAATATCATCTATATTTGTCAAATAAAATTCTTCCTTATGATAAATAGAGATATTCTGAATGCTCTGAAAGCACGGTTATTCAAGGGAAAAGTAATCATTCTGACTGGCCCAAGGCAGGTTGGAAAGACTACATTACTGAAACAACTGACCAATGAGTTAGACCTCAACTCGGTGATGTTTCTAAATTGTGACGAACCAGACACTTCCTATTTATTACAAAATGCAAGCTCTACACAACTGAAAAATTTAATAGGCTCCCATCGACTCATCTTGATAGATGAGGCACAAAAAGTGGACAATATAGGTCTAACACTAAAACTGATGGTGGACAACATCACTGACATTCAAATAATTGCCACAGGCTCATCAGCTTTTGATTTAAGAAACAAACTCAACGAACCACTAACTGGACGGAAATTCGAATATCACCTGTATCCTTTTTCCACACGCGAACTTGCACGTAACTCTTCCATGATAGAAGAACGAAGATTACTGGAACAGCGTATGATTTATGGAATGTATCCCGATGTAATCAATTATCCATCAGACAAACAGAGATTACTCGTGGAGCTAACAAACAGCTATTTGTTTAAAGACATATTGGCTTACAAAGACGTCAGACGCCCAGAGGAACTGAACAAATTGTTACGAGCTCTAGCGTTTCAAGTAGGAAGCGAGGTATCATTTAACGAACTGGGGAGAACGCTCGGGATGGACAAAGAAACAATAGAGCGATACATCAACCTACTAGAAAAAGTATTTGTCGTATTCCGGCTAAGTTCGTTCAGCCGAAATCTACGCAATGAGCTCAAGAAAAGTAAGAAAATCTATTTTTATGACAATGGCATCCGCAATGCCTTGATCAACAACTTCGCTCCCTTGGAAATGAGAACAGATGCAGGAGCATTGTGGGAAAACTTTATTATCAGCGAGCGAAAAAAACGAAATGATTATGACGAGATATATGTAAACAGCTATTTTTGGCGCACCCAAGGTCAACAGGAAATAGACTTGGTAGAAGAAAAAGATGGAATTTTACATGCCATTGAGTTTAAATGGAATGAAAACAAAAAATCAAAATTACCTGCCACATTTGCCAGCGCTTATCCCAAACATACATTTGACACCATCACGCCAAGTAATTATCTGGAATTTTTGCTTTAATCACATCCATTTCTTACTATTGGGGACTCGACTTACATCGAAATTTATTCGTTTATAAAACTCAAAATTTGTATCTTTGCACAAAAAGCGATTTATGTTTTCCACAGCGATAGAAAAATTTATTCAAGCCAATAATTATCCGAGCTTTAAGCCCAAAGCCATACTGTTTGATATGGACGGTGTGCTGATGGACTCTATGAAATTTCATGCAAAAGCATGGGTTGAGTCAATGGAAGAGTCAGGGTTTGAATTTTCTATCACCGAAGCCTACATGAACGAAGGCAGCACAGGTCATGCCACCATCAATCGGGTTTTCATACGCGAAAAAGGTAGAGAAGCCACGGAAGAAGAGAAGAAACGAATCTATAAATTAAAATCTGAGTGTTTTGATGCATGTGGAAAAGCCGAACGGATGCCTTACGCATTGGAATTACTTCAAAAAATAAAAGCTGAAGGCATTGA
>CAIUKZ010000012.1 GCA_903899865.1 uncultured Bacteroidales bacterium
CGGAGATGTACCAAATTACTTCGATGCAATTGTGGTGGATGCACCTTGCTCTGGTGAAGGTATGTTCCGCAAAGACAACAATGCCATCGGTGAGTGGTCATTAGCCAATGTTGAAAACTGTGTAGAACGTCAACGAAATATTTTGACCCAAGTATGGAATGCACTGAAACAGGAAGGAATCATGGTCTACAGTACGTGTACCTACAATACACAGGAAAACGAAGAAAATGTAGCTTGGATATGTAAAGAGTTAGGCGCAGAACCTTTGACAATAGATATAAAAGAAAACGAAGATATTACAGTGACCAATCTTGGCTACCGATTTTACCCACACAAAACAAAAGGCGAAGGATTTTTTCTTGCAATATTAAAAAAAACCTCACATCCCAATCGGAGTTATAAAGCAAAATTATCCAACAAAAAACATAGCAACCTTATCAAGAACATAACGCTACCATACTTTAAATTAAAGAATGAACACCACTGGGTAGTAGTAGAAAACAACAAACAACTCAACGCTTTTCCTACAACAAAACACAATGATTATGAATTCATTACTGACAAATTCAACTGTATGGTATCGGGCATATTTCTAGGTGAAATGAAAGGAAAAGACTTTATTCCTTCTATTAACGTAGCACTATCAAAACAACTTGACCTTTCAAGTGCCATCACAGTAGAAGTTGACTACCCTACTGCCATTAGATATTTAAAAAAGGAATCAATTATTCTACAAGATAATCAAAAGAATTACATCATAGTTTGTTATAAAGGTTTACCTTTGGGCTGGGTGAAAAATTTGGGTACTAGATGCAATAATATGTATCCAAACGAATGGAGAATAAGGATGCACACTAATAATTTTGAAAACCAAATGTTTCATTAGAAGTTTTGAAAACCAAACGAATGATTCAATCAGTGTCTATCTAATTTATGTTGATCAAAGGGTTATGAATAAAACTTGAGAACAAATAAAATTGTGATTAGGCATTTAATTAAATGTAATTTGGGTTAAAATTTGGCGCACTATTTGTTATTTGAAAATGAAAGTACTATTTTTAGGAACAGGAACATCCACAGGCGTACCTCAGATAGGGTGCAGCTGCACTACCTGCACTTCTACCAATAAAAAGGATACACGACTTCGAGCCTCAGTACTCATCAATGATGGTGATGGAAATATTCTGATAGATTGTGGCCCTGACTTTAGACAGCAAATGCTAAACAACAGCATTAATAGTCTGAAAGCCATACTAATAACCCATGAGCATTATGACCATATAAGTGGATTGGACGACATCAGACCACTTGGAGACATGGATGTATATGCTCAAACACGTGTATTAAATACCATACGACAAAACATGTATTATTGTTTTGCCGAAAACAAATATCCTGGAGTTCCAAACATTAATTTGATTGCTATTGACCAGATAAAGTTTAAGGTCGGCAACACGGTTATTCAACCAATTCAATTGATGCATTACAAGCTCCCAATTTTGGGTTTTCGAATTGGTAATTTTGCTTACTTAACTGACGTTAAAACAATAGATGACGATTCAATGAGTCAATTAAAAGATCTTGATGTGCTAGTTATTAATGCATTAAGGCATCATAATCACATAGCACATCTCACAATGGAAGAAGCACTAATACTTTCAAATAAAATCGGTGCAAAGCATACATATCTAACACACATGAGTCATGAATTAGGACCGCATGATGTTATTTCAGCACAAATCCCAAGCAATGTATCATTTGCTTATGATGGTCTTGTGCTTGACATAGATTAATTTAATCAAATACTGAAGAATTGTACCAAAATTTTGCTTATAAAATATGCTTATGTTAACGATAAATAGTAAAAAATGGATCTTAATTTTATGCGTTGCTGCATTGACCGGATGTACCAGTATGCAATACACTTCGCTAGATGTACTTAGACCGGCAAAGGTTTCATTCCGTAATGATGCAAACAATATTTTGATAATCAACAATTCAATTATTCAACCTGAAAGTAAAGGACATAGTACACAAGCATTCAATGAAAAGTTGAAAAACGTTTCAGTCAAAGGTGATAGTCTATCCATCTACTGCCTCGGTGCATTGACCCAAGAATTGGATGCAAAAAATTTCTTCAACACCGTACAGTTGAACGCAAAGTCATTGAACACAAAGATGGACTTCAACAAGATATTCCCACTAAAGCAAGAAGCTGTTGATAGTATTTGTACAAAATACAATTCGAATGTACTACTTACACTCGACAAAATTGAAGTCAATGATGAGCTCGTGGAACTATATTCTGAAGAAAAAGACGATTATCTCTCAAGCCTCGAAGTTAAGCTAAAAACATTCTGGAGCATACAGTATCCCCAATCTACCATCCACTCCAACATCGCATTTAATGACACCATCTACTGGCAATCAAACGGTGAAACCAATGCAATGGCTAGTTTCAAACTCCCTAGAAGAGAAGACGCATTGGTTGATGCCGCCCTGGTGGTGGGTAGAAAAATGACCAATAGATTAATTCCATATTGGGAAAAGGCGGATAGGTATTTTATAATTTATCCCAACAAACAATTAAAACAAGGAATGGACTCTGTATATAATAAAAACTGGCAAGCTGCTATTGGTATTTGGGAACAATTATTGACAAAAACTAAAAACAGTTACCTACAAGCCATCACTAAAAATAACCTAGCCATTTGCTACGAAATAGTTGGGAATGTAGATAAAGCTTTTGACTATGCATCTCAAGCCTATTATGGATATGCCAAAATGGATTTAGTTAGCTACGATGAATTGTCAAGGGTTGCCGAGTATATGAACGAACTGGCAATCAGAAAAGGAGAAATTGATTTTCTTAAAAAGCAATTGGGCAAATAAAATCTCAATTTTCTTACTTACCTTTGTAGCATTATTAATCTACAAAGAATAAAAATATGTATTCGACCTCCGATGAAGCCATACTTGAAAAACGTGGTATTTCAAAACAACAAATCAGCAATCAATTGCAGAGCTTTGAAAACGGATTTCCATTCCTCGAAATCAAAAGTGCAGCATCCATTACCAACGGCATCGTAAAATTAGACCCACAAAGCACGGAGCAAATACTTACCAAATGGAATGAGTATTTAAATACCAATGCTAAGATTCTTAAATTTGTTCCAGCTTCAGGTGCTGCTAGTAGAATGTTCAAAGATTTATTTGAATTCATAGAACGTGGTGACAATAAAATAACTACTAATTTTGAAAATAAATTTTTCTCAGAAATTAGGAAATTTGCATTTTACTCCGATTTAAATCAAGAGTGTATTAAAAACAATGGCAAATCAATTGAGACTTTAATCAATGAAAACCAACACGTTGATATCGTCAAAAACCTACTTTTAGACAGTGGGCTCAATTATGGATCATTACCCAAAGGTTTACTGAAATTTCACTCCTACCCTACCGAAAACCGCACTCCAATGCTCGAGCACTTGGTGGAAGGAGCACTTTACGCATCCAACAAGGCGAAGGCAGTAAACATTCACTATACAGTTTCAAAAGAACATCGAATGCTTTTCGAAAAGCATTTCGAAGAAAACAAAGCTACTTACGAAAACATACTGAATGTACGATTTAATATCAGTTTTTCAGAACAAAAACCATCGACAGACACCATTGCCGCTGATGAAAACAACCAAGCATTCAGAGATAAGGGAGAATTGGTATTTCGTCCTGGTGGACACGGTGCACTGATTGAAAACCTGAACGACTTAGATGGTGATGTGATTTTCATAAAGAACATCGACAATGTAGTTCCTGACTTACTAAAAGAAACTACAGTAACCTATAAAAAGCTAATTGCAGGATTGCTTGTAGAATTACAAAGCAAATGTTTTGCATACCTCACAGAATTGGAAAATGATGCAATCACTAGTGACAAACTAAAAGAAATAGCTGCATTTTCTACCAATGAATTGTTTAACATTCACCCTAATGAGTCAACACTTACCAACGAGGAATTGAGAAAGTACTTGATTGGGAAATTAGACCGACCTATCAGAATATGTGGAATGGTGAAAAACGAAGGGGAGCCAGGAGGTGGTCCATTTATGACTGTAAACAGCGATGGAACAGTTTCACCTCAAATACTTGAAAGCTCACAAATCAATTTATCTGTACCAACGGAAAAAGAAAAGATGGAAAATGCAACACACTTCAATCCTGTTGATTTGGTGTGTGGTGTGAAAAACTATCGCGGTGAGAAATTTGATTTACTCAGATTTGTTGATAAAAACACTGGATTTATTTCCTACAAATCCAAAAATGGTAAGGAGCTAAAAGCGCTGGAGTTACCAGGACTTTGGAATGGTGCGATGAGTGACTGGAACACCATTTTTGTGGAAGTACCTGTGGCTACATTCAATCCTGTCAAAACTGTAAACGACTTGTTGCGCCCTGAGCACCAGTGATGCATCTCAAGCAATTCATCCTTCTTTTAAAGCACAATTCAATATTAGCATCTAGTTTTCCTCAACTAAATTGGGCGAAAACTAGATGCTAATTGTATTTACAAAAACCAGGTAGAGTTTGAATACAACCTATCCAAATTCCTAAAAATTGGATGAAAGTCAAATAGCAATCAACAAAAAACCAGATGCTCATGTTATGCTTATCAATTGACTTTGCCATTATAAATTTATGCCCTACCTTTGCGGACTAGAATAGAACAAACAGAAATGAAAGAATACCTACAGGATAAAATTTTCAAAATTATATCAGATGCAGCCGAAGAGCAAGCACAAGAATGTTATGTAATAGGTGGATATGTGCGAGACATTTTCCTTAAAAGAAATTCAAAAGACATCGACGTAGTCGTTGTAGGAAGCGGAATTGAGCTAGCTGGAAAAGTGAATGAAAAACTTGGAAAAGGATCTCATTTGACTGTCTTCAAAAACTTTGGTACAGCACAAGTCAAATGTGGTGATATTGAAGTAGAATTTGTTGGTGCACGCAAGGAATCCTACCAACGTGACTCGCGCAAACCAATAGTGGAAGATGGCACACTTGAGGATGATCAGAACCGAAGAGATTTTACCATCAATGCACTAGCGCTGTGTTTAAACAAAGAAAGATACGGAGAGCTAGTTGACCCGTTTGGAGGATTGAATGATTTGAAAAATTTTGTGATCCGCACACCACTGGATCCTGACATTACATTTTCGGATGACCCATTGCGGATGATGCGTGGTATCCGATTTGCGGCACAGCTAGGTTTTTTTCTAGAATCAAGCACTTTTGATTCAATTTCCAAGAACAAAGAAAGAATTGGCATTATTTCAAAAGAAAGAATAGCAGATGAATTAAATAAAATCATGCTATCGCGCAAACCATCAGTGGGATTTATTTTGTTGGAAAAAACAGGATTATTGGAGCTAATTTTCCCTGAAGTATTGGCACTAAAAGGTGCTGAAACCAAGGATGGCGTAGGTCATAAGGACAATTTTTATCATACATTAGCCGTATTGGATGGATTGTGCGAACACACGGACAATCTCTGGCTCAGATGGGCTGCTCTTTTGCATGACATTGGTAAACCCCGTACCAAACGCTTTGACGCAAAACTTGGCTGGACCTTTCACAACCACAATTATATTGGTGAGAAAATGATACCAGAGATTTTTCGAAGGATGAAACTGCCTACCAATGAAAAGATGAAATACGTTCAGAAAATGGTGTCATTGCACATGCGTCCTATCTCCTTGAGTGATCATGAAGTTACTGACTCTGCCATACGCCGACTTCTATTCGATGCTGGTGACGACATCGATGATCTGATGAAACTCTGCGAGGCTGACATCACCTCCAAAAATCCTGATAAGGTAAAAAGATTTAGAGCTAATTTTCAACTGGTAAGGCAAAAGCTGCAAGAGATAGAGGAAAAGGATAAAGTTCGAAACTTTCAGCCTCCTATCAGTGGACAAGAAATAATGAACACATTTAATTTGCCAGCATGTTCTACTGTGGGAGAAATAAAAATGCGAATAAAAGATGCAATTTTGGATGGAATTATTCCTAACGAATACGAAGCCGCACGTGTTTATATGATGGAAGTGGCCAAGGAGTTAATTGGGTAATTGGGTAATTGGTTCATTGGGTTTATCGGTTAATCGGTTTATTGGGTTATTCGGTTCATTGGAAGTTAATTTAAAACGAGTATAGTTTAATTCGCGAACTAATGAACTGAATGAACCTTATGAACTTTATGAACTTTATGAACTTTATAAACTTTATAAACTGAATGAACCTAATGAACTTGTGAACCTCAGAACTGAATGAATAAATTCACCAACCACTATTTTAAAGCTTTTTTCTCAAAACTATTGCCTATATCACAGAAAAATCCTATCTTTGCACCTCCAAATTCAAGGCGGGATAGCTCAGTTGGTTAGAGCGTCGGATTCATAACCCGGAGGTCACGAGTTCTACTCTCGTTCCCGCTACTAAAGGAGATTCAGAAATGAGTCTCCTTTTTTTTGCAAGTCAAACACCTTCACCTACTCCCCAACAGTTCTCTGGCGTTTTGCAAAGCACCCTCGGTTACATTAATCCCACTCAGCATTTGAGCCAACTCGGTGAGTCGTTCATCAGAAGTAAGTTTTTTGATATGGGTTTCGGTGGCAGTAGCAGTATCATCTTTGAATACTTTGTAGTGGGCAACTCCTTTCGCGGCAATCTGAGGGAGATGAGTAATGGTAATCACCTGCATATCATTGCTCATGGCACTCATTATATCACCCATTTTATGAGCTATTTCTCCCGACACTCCAGTATCTATTTCATCAAAAATAACGGTAGGAAGATCAGACTTATGAGCTATCAGCGATTTGAGTGCCAACATCACGCGCGAAACCTCACCGCCCGAAGCTATTTGAGCCACAGGTTGAAGTGGTCTATTTTTATTGGCCGAAAAGAGGAATTGTACCTCATCACG
>CAIUKZ010000013.1 GCA_903899865.1 uncultured Bacteroidales bacterium
AATCATCAAGGATCGTGAAACTGGCAAATCTAAAGGTTTTGCGTTCGTTGAAATGTCTGATGACTCTGCAGCCGCAAAAGTTATCGAAGAGCTTAACGGTGCTGAATTCGATGGTCGTTCAATGGTAGTTAAAGAAGCAAGACCAAGAGCTTAATAACTAACCCAACAAGAAACCAAGGACTTCTATTATCACTTTGATAATGGAAGTTTTTTTATTATTACAATATGAAACTCAAGGGAATACTTAAAAATAGTGGCTTGGCATCCAAGTTAATGATATTAGTGGGCATGAGTTTGGTATTCGGAACCGTGGCATCGTTGATTTTTGTTTCAATCACACCCTCGGATAGTCAGAGTATCGATGCTCTTAAGCTTTTACAACTTGCCGAATCAGCTGGCATATTTATACTGCCAGCCATTCTTTCAATATTTTTGTTCAGTCAAAATCCCTACGACGTTATTGGAAAGAATAAAAAAACAACGATCGTTGATTATATTTTGGTTGGATTACTCATGTTGACACTTATACCATTCATCAATTATGTTTCTGAATGGAATCAACAACTTCGATTGCCAGCAGCATTTGCCAATATCGAAGCATGGATGAAAACCAGCGAAGCTACTGCTACATCCATTACCGAACGTTTTCTAAATGTTCACAATCTCGGCGCATTAGCATTTAATCTATTGCTAGTAGCAGCAATGCCAGCTTTAGGAGAGGAACTGTATTTCAGAGCAGTAATACAAAGATCCATCATTGAAAGAACAAACATCATTCAAGGAGTTCTAATCACAGCATTCGTTTTTAGTGCTATTCATATCCAATTTTACGGGTTAGTGCCAAGATTTCTGCTGGGTGCTTTACTTGGATTTTTATATGTATGGTCCTCCAACCTATGGTTACCTATCTTTGCTCACTTCGTAAATAATAGCACTGCAGTAATTTTCTATTATTTAAAATTCAATCATTATCAGACCATTGACGTAGATACTATGGGCACTAATACTACCACTTGGATGGTTTTACCTAGTATAGTCTTGAGTGTTATAGTTATTATATTAATACATAAACGATTGAAACAATCTAATAGCACTTGTTAGCTCACATCACAAGAGTAGCCACCAAATGAAAATTTGGTGGCTACTCTTGTGATAAATGTATGGGAGTTTCTAAATTTACTTCTTTACAAACTTAATAGTTGTACCATTATCAAGTTGAAAGAAATACACACCATTGGTAACTTGTGATAGACCTATAGTTAGTTGGCTCTCAACCATACCACTTGAGACCACTACTCCTAATTGATCAATAACTTTGTATTGGCTTTTTATGCCAGCATTGGAATTTCTTTCTATCGTAATCTGATCCGTAGCAGGATTTGGGAACAGATGTAATTCTTCAATATTGGACGAACGAGTATCTAATCCACTAACAATCTCTGGATTTTTGATGGTCACTTTTGCTGGCTGAGACAAACAAAAAGCTGCATTTTCTACCACAAATGAGTAATCACCATAATTCAATCCATAGATGGTTGCAGTGGTGTCATTTCCACTAAAATTCAGGTTGCCAGGCGAAATATACAATGTCCATGGCCCTTCTTTGGCTGATGGCAATCCGTTCACTGTAATTGTTGCTGTTGGCTCTTGTTGAGTGGGTTGTATCACCTTTCCTATTGTTGGAGTTGCAGGAGGTGTGGTAGATGGTTCAATGATAGCTGTTTGAGTAGTATCAGAAGTGACGCCAGAGCTGTCAGTGACTGTAAATCTATAACTTCCTTTCGGAATATTGACAAATGCAAAGTTAGATCCTGTACCTTGGATGGTAGTGTCATTTGGATATTGTTTGATAGTCCAAGTGCCTTGTGCTGGTAAATTGTAAAGAATGATGTGGGAATTTGGATTTTGACAGTTGGCACTTATTGCTTTGACTGTTGGGGTTGTAATGCTTTTTATTGATGTTGCTTTTGTTTGGAAGTAAGTCCCGAATGATAAGAAAAGAGATAAAACCAATAAGCCTGTATTTTTCATGTTTGGGAAACTGTTTGTAGTGATTTTCGATTAAAGGTTAATTAGTTGCAATCATGTTCTGGTGTTAGTTTTTTTTCAACTAAGGCTGTGTTTTTTTTCGATGCAAATATCGTATAAAAATGCATTTTATCCAAGTCCCTTTTTGTGATTTATTGATTCTTAACTGAAATAAGTTTGCACATTATACTTTAACTTAATTGTGCTATTGTATTAAAAAACAATTATTTTGCTAGATTGTTTTGAACGCTAGCTTTTTAATCCCTCCGACCATTTGAGCCAGTCTTAAAACAGTCGAAGGGCACAGCTGTTATTTAGTTTTTTTGTATAATAGGTAAGAATGTAGTGTCGGAATGATAACCAAAATAGCTATAATCACCATAAGACCGAAATAAAGAATTTGATTACTCTTTACTAGAAGTGCCCATAGCATGGTTATGATTCCTCCTAGCACCCAAACTCTTCCGCCAAATAGATGTGTGGATTTCCAAACTGCTTCACTTTCCAATGTCCATGGCGTACGAAATCCAAGAAAATAGTTTGGTCTTATTGCCTGCGAATAATTGCCGATAATCGTGTACAAAACCCCTATGAGTCCTACCAATATCCGCGGCTTGTCTAAACTTCCTTCTAGTGCGAAGAAAATATTCACGCAAGAAATAACCGAAAAAAAGACAGCAAAGGTGACACGAAGGTGGTAATACTTCTCGCCCATTTGTTCTATTTTCTTTTTCGTGTCCAGCTTGGGCATGACTAAGAATAATAGGTACAGTCCAACAATCAGTCCGACCACAAAACATAAAAATACAGGTTTGCTCATCCACCCGTTAGCTACCCCATCTATCCCAAAATGGGTGGGAACATTAGCAGGAAGACTACTCCATACTGTAGACAAATAGACAAATGGCACCGCCATTACTGTCCAAATAACGCTTTCTTTTAAATACTTGTTCATGACCTTATTTTTTTAGGGTTAATATGTATTGAAGTAAATCATCCACTACAGTGATATTTAGCGAATAATGGATAAACTGTCCTTTCTTGATTGTAGTGACCATGCCAGCTTGTTTGAGTTTGTCCAGATGATGTGAAATGCTGGGTGCTGTCATGTCAAATTTTGCAGCAATATCTCCTGCTGTCATATCTCCTTCTCTGAGCATTTTAAGTATTTCCCTCCGTGCTGGATCGTTTAATGCTTTAAAGACGTTGTTCATAGCATGCCTTTTAGATGAATAAATAATTAGACAATTATCTAAATATATTTTTTGTTTTCCAAATTTTCTGAGCTGTTTTTTTGGAAGAACTCAATTATTTAACAGTTGAGTAAAAAAATGTCGGCGATATACCGTATGGAGGTGGGTAATTTTTTAAAACACAATGGACACATTGTTCAATACACATTCCAATTTTTAATTCATAAATCATTTGATTTTGGGTCACATAGAAATAAAACTGCGTTTTATTCTCC
>CAIUKZ010000014.1 GCA_903899865.1 uncultured Bacteroidales bacterium
ATGTCAATGCTGTTTGGCCGGACCCCTGCTGCGCTCCAGTCCACATTTTCAAGGGTGGACACGGAAGTAGTGATTCACACATTGGAGATCAAATTAATGCTTTGGGAAATCACATTATTTCACAAAGTTTAAAACTTGAAATTGAAATATCCAATTATAAAATCAATAGCTATTGGCAAAACATCAATGAGGATCCTCCTGTTGGTTACATGTGGAAAAACGACATGAATATGCCTGATGGGCTTTGGGGAGTATCAATAAAGAACCAAAAGATGCCATTTATCAATGGCATTGTCTATGAATATTTAAACACCACAGACCAGGCAGGAGCGATATTTCAAAAAGACGGAATCATTTATGGAGGCTCTGATAATTATTTTTCCAATTATTTATTTACTACCGGTTGGAATTACATGGGTAAAACCATCGGCACACCATATATTGGTCCAAATACTCCAAAATGGCCTAGTGGCACCAACAATAGAGTTAGTGCGCACCACATCGGATTAGAGGGCGAAACAAATGGCTACAATTATCGTTTGATGGCATCCTATTCCAAAAACTATGGCACCTATTCCAAACCATTCCCACGTATGATTGAAAACACATCCACCATGCTTGAAGTCAAAAAGACCTACAAGCAACTCTACAACATAGAGCTTGGATGTACGATAGGTGCTGATTTTGGAGGACTATATGGCAACACACTGGGATGTATGCTAACCATCAGAAAAAGAGGGAATCTATTCAAGTATTGAGGAATCTGAGAAGTTCTTTTTTAAAAAACTCTGTTTTAAAAAACAAAAGACGAATAGGCAACGATTATTACACAACTTAGCAAGACCGTTGTCACAGGAATAGTGGTATTGATTTCTGCTTGGTTTTCAAACAAAGATGGACGATACAACTTCACTAAATACCAACAAATACTAGCTGCACCACCGCCTACCAACGCTCCTCCAATCACATCTAATGGATAATGTACACCCAAATAGATACGTGAGTAGCAAACCAAAAAAGCCCAGATTGAAATCATGAGTGTATAATATCTTTGGCGAAAAAATAAGGATGTCAGCATTGCAAATCCCACTGAATTAGACGCATGTGATGACACAAAACCATATAAACCACCCGTATATCCATTCACCAAATGAATCGAAGATTTCAAACTCTCCAAATGAGATGGGCGTAGCCGATGAACCATATTTTTTATTACACCCGAAGCTACTTGATCAGCCATTAATATACACAATCCAACAGAGAGGATAAGCCAAATAGCTTCTTTTTTCCACTGTTTGACAAAAAGGTAAACAATGGATAAGTAAAGGGGTACCCACGTAAACTTTCCACTAATGGCATACATCACACCATCCCAAAACAAGGAGTGAGATCCGTTGATAGAAACAAATAAACTTGTATCGATTGATACCAACGATTGAATAACACTCATGGGATATCTTTAATTTGAGGAGGAGGAACTTAGATAGTCTCCGTGTGAATTTTCTCTACCCAACCCACACTTCCGTTACCTATTTCAATTTCAATCCAATTACCCAATGTTGATTTCACTTCTACCTTTGTGCCTTCATGCAATTGAAACAAATCTGTCCCACTCTTATCTGGTGAACTTTTGGCAGTAATCACACCTGACATCACAATTGCCTCATGGTGATTCTCTATCTGATTTTTTCGTATGCCAGAAAACGTAAACGTGATCATGCTACAAACAAACATGCATATCAACGTATAAAATGATATCACTCTCAAAGTTCTTAGACTAGCAAAAACAAATACAAAACCAAATATTAAGCACAAAATAAAAAAGGTCACACTGAGCAAAAGCCATGCATTGGATGAAAGTACTTTGATTAAATATTGTATCCACTCAAACAAAATGAATGTAGGTGCTTTCACAATATTATCCACCACCTTAGTCTGTGCTATTGCTAGATTATAGCGAGCGTCTTCAAACATGGGATTCAATCGCAACGCTCGTTCATAATTGAGAATGGATCGACCAATTTCGTTCGATTTGTAATAGGCATTTGCCAAATTGTAAAATATTTCGGGGGCAACACCTTCGTTGACCAGCACCTCTTGATATTCTTTGATAGCCATTTTGTATTCTGCTTGTGAATACATATTATTG
>CAIUKZ010000015.1 GCA_903899865.1 uncultured Bacteroidales bacterium
ACTCACTCTTCCCAGATTTATAGGGGGCTTACTTTCGAAAAAGTGCAAAAAGACGAAATGAAAACCCTTTATTCATAAGGGACAAATATAATTTTGAGATTTTACCGGACAACAATGATTCTTTTTTCATCCATTTTTTTATTAACTGAGTGAATCTTTTATCTAAATAATATTTCTGAACCAAATTAGAAATTTGCAAGTAATTAGATCCATCAGGTGGAAAGATTTTGGTTTTAGCATTTTTAGTCGCTTCAAAATAGCAATTACAAAATACCTGATTTTTTAACAAAATCAATTCACTATTAATAGAGTCTTCTTGTTGAATCCTGTTTTGTGAATCAACTCTAAGAATAACTGAATTTAATAACAAAAAAATAATTATTTGCTTCATAACTTTATGTTTGTTGTTTTAAAATATTTCCACCAATATCCTGCTCGACGTTATGTCAAATACACCTGTTTCTAGAATCGTCTTCACTTCGTCGTGCTAAAAGCAAAGCTACACCTTGTAAAGTGAGTTATTCACCAGGACAAATAATCCAAATATTCTAAGCAAATATACTCTTTTTTTTAACAGCAAAAGACACAATCTCTTGTGCCTTTTGTGGTTGATTTTGCGCATTCCAATGATAACTCTTTTTTGGTAAATCATCAGCTGACTTTCTCCAAAAATTTCCAGCCTTCTTCCCAGTGTCCGAGGCCAGACTGATCGTTGATGTGTCCTGCTGGACCGATGTTGACAAAGTCGCTTCCCCAGCTTTGGGCAAAGTACTGTGAGCGGTCAAGGCTTGCCCATGGGTCGTTGCTGCTGGCTACTACGATGGATTTAAACCCAAGCTGCTCGGTGGGGTATTTGTCAAGATGAGCAAATTCCAACAGTCCGTCTTTGCTCTCCAAATCGGCTGGGGCAACCAGCATAGCACCTTTGATTTGCTTTTTGTATTTGCTGGCCCATTTGGCTATGGTGGGGCAACCCATGCTATGACCTACAAGGACTACTGTGGAGGGGTCGTATTCCGAAATGGTTTTCTCAATATTGTCCGCCCATTCCTCTAGATTGGGATGGTTCCAATCACGTTGGTTGATGCGTTTGAAGTTGTTGCCGCCAGTGCGTTCAAATATGGTTTGCCAGTGGTTTTCGCCTGAACCGTACAAGCCAGGCACTATAAAGTAGTGTGTCATAACTCAAAGATTGAAAGTGAGTAACCGTTTGTATTTACTTATGCAAATATCGGAAATTTCACACCTCATTACAATCCTTTATTGAAGGTATTTTGCATCACTACTTTATGGTACATGTATCTGAAAAAATGGTGTGGTGTAACACCGCTAAGTTCAATACGTGTTATGCATTGTGCCTGATTGGGATTAGTTATGCAACTGCCTTATCCATTGACTTCAGACTTTGCTTGTGTTGAGACTAAATCATACAGCTAGATATGAAGTGTCAAGTTTAGAATGCGTATCTGATAGTTACACCATAAGTTCTAGGGTCACCAAGTACGGCAGCATACTGACCTGTATTTCCAGCTCCTGGCAATAATTGTTCAAAATAATTTTTGTTCAATATATTTCTTCCCCAAGCAGTGAACGAGATACCTTCGGATGCACGGAAACCGAGACGAGCGTTAAGCAAAGCATATTGATCTACTACCAATACTGCTGAGGGTGTAGGATTGGATGAGAATGCTGAGCGATAATAGGAATCTGCTGCGATAAAGAATTTTCCAGCATTTCCTAAGGATTTTCCATCAGTGGAAAGTTCAGCACCTAGCGAACCAGCCCATTTGGATATGCCAGGAAGATCTCCGCCAGAGATGTCTTTGAATGCGACTTGTTGGTTGGCCGAATTTTTTAGACCTGTTTCTTCAAGTGGGAGTGGTGCATTCGTAAACTTGATGTATTTACCATCGGTATAAGCCACCGAACCATAGATGGATAAAAATTTAGCTACTTTGATATCACCATCTACTTCTACACCACGTACTCTCACGTGTTCAGCATTGGCCAGATAGCCCCTGTTTACATTCAATTCTGCTGATTGTACTTGGGTTTGATAGTCTTTGATGTCAGAATTATATAAGGTGATGTTCAACGATGAGTTTTTGCTAGGAGCAATTTTCACACCAGCTTCTATGTGGTTTACTCTTTCAGGCTTTACTACTGCAAGTTCCAACATCGGTTTTCCATCAGATGCAGAAGGAATCCCGGCAAGATTTAATCCTACAGGCTTGAATCCAAGCGAATAGGTTGCAAAAGCATTCAGCTTCTTGTTGATTTTGTAGGCTACAGTGAATTGTCCAGAGTAGTTGGTGTTGTCTATGTCGGCCTCATAAGACTGATTAGAATAGACTTTCTTTTTTAGTGCCAATAAATTTGCGTCATTAGTTTGCAGACCACCGTAAGTTTCTCTGTTGAAAAATCCACTTTTTTTATCGTAGTTGACCCTAACTCCTGGAAGTATGTGGAGCCTATTGGTAATCTCCCAGTCCACTTGTCCGAACACAGCACCACTGAAAGTCTGCATCTGAGATGTAGTTTTGATGCCATATCCATCAAGTAGTCCTGGTGTTTTCCAAAGTGCTCCAGCAGCTGTTGCAGGGTCTGTATCGGCTGAGAATCTCCATTGGTCTTTTCCTGCTTCTTCTGTTTGTACAGGGTTAGATTTTAAATTTTGGCCGAAAGCAAAGACTCCAAATACTCCTGTCAGACGAGATGACAGTACTCCTGCCCAGCGAATTTCCTCTGACCATTGATTATGTTTGGATGGTGCTTGTGATAGTCTAAGTGCATCTAGGCCTGTAAAGTCGCGGTCACTAGATGGATCCCAGTTCCAAAACCGCCATGCACTGGTAGAGGTAAGTGTACCACCACCTACTTTGAAGTCTGCATTCAGCGATACACCACCCAAATCTTGATACGATCTCCAAGGGGTATTGGTATCAATCAATCTGTCAAATGGATTGGTACTTGGGACACTGTAGCCAAGGTCCTTTATTATAGCATCAAACTGTCTGTATTTACTACGTTTGGTTTCTGTAGATCCGGCATATACCTGTGCGTAACCGTTTGGACGCTGACGAGTAGCATCGGCTATCAGTGTTACATTAATCTTATCAGTAGGCGTGTAAAGAAGTTGTCCTCTGAATCCGAGGTTGTTCAAGTCATTGACACGTTCCTGAGTTCTTACATTGTACAATAGTCCATCACGTTGTGTCCCAGAGAATGATAGTCTGGCAGCTAACTTTTTGGCTATCGGCCCAGTAATGGATGTTTTGGCTTGGATAAAGCCATAGTTTCCATAGCTAAGTTCAAAATTTCCTCCTGGAGTAAAGCTAGGTTTCTTGCTCGTAATGTTAAAAGCCCCAGCAGTGGTGTTTTTACCAAACAATGTACCTTGTGGTCCTCTTAACACTTCCACCTGATCTACGTCAATGAAGTCGAGCGTAGTAGCTGCGGTGCGTGCATAATACACACCATCCACATAGAAACCTACACCAGGGTCAATACCATCATTGGTCAATCCGAATGTAGTGCCTAGTCCACGTATGCTTAACCCTGTATTCCGAGGGTTAGAGGAATAAAGTTGTACAGAAGGGATAAGCTCTTTTAGTCGGTTCACATTAAATGAGCCAGTTTCTGCCACTTGTGCTCCTGATACCACCGAAATAGGAATGGGTATTTCTTGAGCGCTTTCGCTTCGGCGTCTGGCAGTAACTACAACTTGGTTTAACAGGTTGCTTTTGGGTTTGATCTCGAAGTTAAATTCATTCTCCACCGCTTCGATGATGTACTCTTGTTTCTCGTATCCGGTGTATGATACTACTACTGTAAATGGGAAAGAAGTGGTAGAACTAAGTGCAAATTTTCCTTCTGCGTCAGTCACTGTTCCAGCTTTGGATTCTTGAATTTGAACAATAGCTCCCACGATGATTTCACCTGTGTTACTATCTTTGACATTTCCCGAAAACTTAATTTCTCTATTCTGCGAAAAGCCATGTATGGCAAGCGTTGATAGCAGTACTCCTAATAAATAATTTCTTAATTTCATCTGTTTTTAATTTTTTAGTTTGTCAGATGGAACTCGCACATATACATCTCTTTGTGTATCAAAGTTTAGTTGTCGTACTCGTTTCATACGTTACATAATTTTAATTAGTTGTTGTATGGAACTCGCTTTGCCATGGTCATTTTTTTAAAAAAACCTGTTTAAAAGTTCGTGTTAGAGGTTTTAAAATTCTAACTTTGTCATACAATTGTTTGATTGTAGCGAGCGTATCCTCATTCAGTTTGCCGACCGGAGAGTAGGAGACGCTCGCTTTGTTTATAATTTTGCTTTTTTATTTCAACGATAATAATTTTTCTGTCAACAGGTTTTCTTGTTCTGTCAGTGATTCTTTGTTGAGATTTAGGAATCCCTTCTCGTGATTAAACTTTTGTCCATCAGCCAATACCCACTTTAGAAAATCGGTAACTTCCTTGCTTCTGTTCTCTTGTGAGAATACAAACCCAATTTTTTCTACTGGGATGGTTTCTATCTTATTGGTTTCAAGAACACTTATTGCATCATCCAAATTGCCTGATAACACTGGTTTTGTTGATTTCTTAAGATCAACTGGCAATAATGCTATACCCTCTTTGATGGAGCGGGAGTTCACATCAAAGATGTGTCCCAAATTGCTATAAGCTATCCCTACACTGTCTTTCTTGATGGCAGATAGGAGGTAGATGTCATCGCCGAGTACTTTTTTTCCTTTGATTTCAGATGATAAATGGCCAAAATAAGTAGCCAAAGCTGTGGATGCACATGCTTGATTATCCCTGGAATATATTGTAGCTTGGTATTTGGATTTTTGAACCGGTTGGTCATTATCATAATCCACTAAATCAAAAAACAGTTTTTCGATTTCATTTTTACTCAATGCACGTTTTTGGGCAGTATTCAGCAATGGATTTTTTGTGCTAGTTACTGGTAGTAGTGCATATCTACCTGTGTAGATGATGCTCTGGTTATCTGTCAACTCAGTTTTAGAGGGTTGATGAGCTATGATTTTCAAATCTACTGCTTCGCCAGTGTTGACTTTGGCTGCCAATTTGATTTTAGAACTAGGATTCACCTTTGCGTATTCCGAAATCCACTTTTCTATCAGTGGGTAGGTGAATTTAGTACCACTGATGACAATGGATTCCTTTGCTTCTTTCTCTGCGGCTATTCCCACTGTGGAAACAAATAATGCAAGAATGATTGGATAAATGTAGTTAGTTTTCATATCGGTTTTTTATTTTTTTAGTTTGTTATCGCATGAAACACTTCCTGCCATTGGCTTTGACGAGTCTCATGCTATTTTAGTGTGATATCAACCTGTTGTTCAGCAGTTGTAAAGCTGAATGACATGATTGGTAATAAAAGAATGTTTTTGATTGTTGTGGAGTTTTTGCGATAATGAAGTGCCATTAATTAGCACCACGCAATAGGCATTACAATGAACTGCAACAGCAGCACATTCGCATGGAAGAGTGATTGGATGTGTAATCCTGTGAGAAACTAATCTGGACTAATGAAGAAATTGGATTTGAGGTCAATGTTCTTTTTTGCTCAGATAGTACACGTTGGGTAATGTAATAAATGCTCTTTTTCATACCTTTTTGAATTTTGAATACTTAGCTTTAATTCACGATACAAAAATAGAGGATGAGATGTAGCTCCGAAATACCAATATTAAGTCATTTACGTACTACTTTTTAGGTATATTGACTTGAATGGAGCTTAATTTGCTGGCATTTTCTGCTTGTAAGTAAGTACAATTCAATAATGTTGTATTCTTTGTATCAATTGCCGGCCCATTTATGGGCTGGTAGATAGGTAAAACAAAATATTGGCTTTAGCCTAACAATGATAAAAAATGGCTAAAGGTCTGTGTGTTTTCATTGTTATTGTCAGTAACAACCCATAGACTCACTCTTGTGACTACTTATACCGTTTGCACAAACAATATAGTCCAATTTCGACTTCGTCTCATTGATACTATTTGTTTGAAGCAACGGCATTAACAACAGTTGACATAAAAATGACTTTGGGTCATTTTATATGTACAGTTGGTATTATATATAGTACTCCGTAAGATCTACCAGCCCGTTTTTAAGTGCATATTTAATCAGCTCTTGTACATTATTTACATCCAGCTTCCTAAAAATGTTTTTTCGGTGTGTGTTCACAGTGTGGTAACTTAGAAATCGTAGTTCCGCAATTTCTTTAGCCGTTTTGCCTTGGGCAAAAAGCATAATCAATTCTTGTTCCGTAGGTGTTAGTAGCCCTTTTTTTGCCAAATTTTCGCTTTTGCGTATATGACCATTCAGCAGTATCTGTAGTGCTTCCGAACTTACATATTTTTTCCCCAAGTAAGTACTTTTAATAGCCAATGCTATCTGGTCGTAATCATTCGTTTTTAACACAAAGTTGGCTTTTTCAAACGAAGAGGATAGCGTAAGAAGAAATGATTCATCAATGAACTCAGATGTTAATAACCAATTGATTAAAGGATGTTTGGAAGAAAGTTCTATCAGCTCGTCTAGCGTGTCATTTTCTAGCGATTCAAAATCTAGAATAACCGTAGCTTCAGGATTTGCTTCCATCATTTTCTTTAGCTCTTTGATGCTAAATGCAGACATGACATTGGACTGTGAATGTAGGTTTTGAATCACACAGCTAATGCCCAGCCGATATAAATCGACTTTGTCTACGATGATAAATGCTTTTGAATCTTCCATTTTTGTTTGATGCTAATGGCTCATGAAGTTGAGCCATATCAGATTACAAATGTCATCATTTTATAAGCAAAATGTAATACCATAACTGCTGTATTTACCTAACATCATTGTGGTATTTTTATTCTATTTTTATTGAATAAAAGTGAAGTCTTTGTCTTCTGCCAATTAGGAAATAGACAAATGAGGCAATGAATTTTACATTTCAGCCCAGTTAAGCTCGTGCATAACTGGGCTGAAAAGTAAGTTTTTAGAGATGTTATCTCTTATTATACAGCTTCTATCTCTACCTGACTTACTTGTCCATTTTCTATCTTGAATGCTTTAAGGACGGGGGTGTCCTCGGCGAGTGATAGGATAAAATACAAGATATTCGGGTCGTAAGCTAGTCGGATGTCTTCGTCCGATGGGCGTGATGGCGTACTGGGATGGCTGTGATAGTTGGCTATGATTTCCAGCCCTTCATTGCGCGCTGAGCGGAGCACCTGAAATTGCTCGGCTGGGTCAAACGAAAAATGGTCTGGGCTATGGTCGGTGTTGGTGAGTGGATGATGGTGAGTTATTTCATCACCTTTTCCCACCAGATATCCGCAGGCCTCATTGGGCAAATCTTCATTTGCATGACGGATAATGCCATCGATAATATGTTGCGGTACTTTTATCATTTTTCTATGAGGATAAGGTGTTGCCCTTTTACGTCTGACTCAGTTACAGACAGTACTTTATACCCTTGCTCTGTGGAGCTACGAGGGATGTTTTCTAACGGTTCGCCTTCATTGACACGAACTTCCAGTGTGTCGCCAGAGGCTAATTTTGCCAATGCCAATTTGGTCTTTACAAAGGTCATGGGGCAATGTTCCTTGGTTACGTCTATTTGATGTGTTGCCATTTTTCTAGTTTTTTTGCCTGCGGCGGTATTTGCCTGCGGCGATATTTACTTCGCGATATATGCTTTGCGTTATTAGATAAATAGTGTTTGTCCATTTTCGGACATTTTCAAAAAGCTGGCTACTCCCAGTACTTCTTTTACTTCGGGGATGAGATCTTCTTTGCCAATGCCCAATATGTGCATAGCCATTTCGCAAGCGTAGAAATTGACTTCTAGTGCTTTGGCTGCTTCAACGAGCTCTTCTAGTGTTGCCACATTATTTTTACGCATTAGGTGACGGAATATTTGGGGGCTAATTCCTCCAAAGTTGAGGCGGCTTACAGGTGCACTTTTCAGTCCACCCATGAAGATGCCAAATACCTTTGGTAAAAATCCTTTTCCTACGGGACTGCGACCTTGTTTTATTTTGATGGCATCCAATCCCCAAAATGTGAAAAATAGATTTACTTCATAACCTACCGCTGCTGCACCAGTAGCTAAGGTGAAAACTGCTACCAGTTTGTCAAAGTCACCACTGAATCCAATGATGGATAGTTTCTTGGTGGTAGGGTCAAGTGTAATTTCTGGTGTTGCCATGAGTTTCTTTATTTTATTTATGCTTAATTTTTCTTGATAATTGGTCAATCCAAACAGCAATTGTTTTTAGAATGATAGTTGTATTGTCAAAGTGTCATGTAATCAATATCTTGATTCTTGGTTCTATAATCTTGGTTCTATAATCTAAATTAAAATCCTATCTTTTTAGTTCACAAGTGGCTTGTTCATAATCCACCAGTGTCGTTACTGTAGGGTGGTTTCCACACACAGGACAAGTTTCTGTAGGTGTGGATTTTATGGTTCTGAAATCCATCGTTTTGGCATTGAAAGTCAATAATCTATTGGTCAATAAATCACCTACACCCGTCAGGTATTTGAGTACTTCAGCTGCTTGTATCGTACCCAGCATGCCAGCTATAGCTCCTAGTACTCCCGCTTGCGAACAAGTCGGTACTGCATTCGGTGGGGGAGGTGAGTGGAACAGACAACGGTAGCATGTAGTCCCAGGAACGTATGTCAATGTCTGACCTTCAAAGCGTAAAATGCCACCATGTGAGAAAGGCTTTTTTGCCAGCACGCAGGCATCATTGATTAGAAATTTCACAGGAAAATTATCAGTGCCATCTACTATGAAATCATAGTCTTTGATGATATCAAAGGCATTTTCGGCAGTGAAAAGTTGTTGATAGGTGATGACTTTTACGTCTGGATTTATCAGGTTGATTTTTTCTTTAGCCGAAATCACTTTTGGTTTGTCCACGTCAGGAGTAAAGTGGATCACTTGGCGTTGAAGATTGCTTAAATCCACCACGTCGCCATCTATGATGCCAATAGTGCCAACTCCAGCAGCTGCTAAGTACAGCGCAATGGGTGCACCCAATCCACCAGCTCCGATGATTAATACTTTGCCGTTGCTAATCTTTTCCTGACCTTCTACACCTACATCAGACAGTAAGATGTGACGACTATATCGTTGTATTTGTTCTTCTGTAAAATCCATCCTCTATTAATTGTTAATTATCAATTATTAATTATTAATTACCCTGTCCTCCGCCCATGAAATAAAGAAAATCTACCTCGTCGCCATGGTTGACAATAGTAGAAGCATAAGCCTCCTTGTTAATGAATTTTCCATTAACTTGAATGCTTACCATATCTGGTTGTGCTACGTTGTTTTGGACTAGTAATTCCGAAATAGAAATTTCAGAAGCTAGTGTTTGGTCTTTGCCATTAACTTTGATTGTGCTCATGATGATGTTTGATTATTTGTTAGATATAAGACTGTCATTGTCTTTTTCAAAGGTCGCACATTCCACCAGCGAATGCAATACCAATTCTGTGGCATATTTACTACCTAGTTTATGGTATGCTTATGACAAGTCGCTGATAATTAGATGCTCAACC
>CAIUKZ010000016.1 GCA_903899865.1 uncultured Bacteroidales bacterium
CAAACAAAGCACTAACCGAATTGATGGGTAATACATACGCTGGGAGCTGGGACACTATATCGCAGAGTAATATCAACGAAGCACCACACATAATGCAAGCAGGAATCAACACCTTGTGCAACGAGGTCTTAAACAGTCCCCTCGAAATATGCGGAATGGCGACACCCACAAAAGCTATTGGCCCAGCGAATGCAGTGACACTACCTGCCAATATTCCTGTCAGCAACACTATAAAAAAACGAATTTGAACAATGGAAATACCCAGACCGCGAGCATAGTTTTCGCCAAGTAGTAGGCCGTCTAATCGTTTCTGCAAAAGCAAAGATGCACCCAAACCAAACAAGACAATGGGTAACAGGACTTGCATATATGTCCAAGTAACTGCACTCAAACTCCCGAAAGTCCACATTTGAAACAATTTCACCGCATCTGGATTGCTGAAGTTTTGAATCACATTCACCACCGAACTTGCCATGGTTCCAAACATGATCCCGATAATCAACAGTGAAACAGCATTGCGGACTTTGAATGACACCGCCACCACCATCAGCAACACCAGAGAAGCACCAATAACTGCAGCTCCAATGGATGCCCATCCACTGTTTACAAACTCAATAGGAAGTAAGACGCTGGCCATCATCACTAAAGCTACCCCTAAACTAGCACCAGAACTTACGCCAAGAATGTAGGGATCGGCCAAAGGATTACGAAACAAAGTCTGCATCATAAGCCCCGCAACAGACAGTGATGCCCCTGCCAAAATTGCGGTGATAGCCTTAGGCAATCTAAAATTAAGTAGTATTTGTTCCGTTACTGAATTCCCTCCATTGCCAAAAAACACATTCAATACATCGGGGATTGAAATACGAACACTGCCAAAAGCCAAATCGGCCAAAAACAGAGCCACACTGAGCAAAGCCAGAAAGATAAAAAGTAATGTATTTCGGGTCATGAGAAAAAGTTAATTGGGTGATTGGTGACCAGCATTTGGCTTAATATTCAATGACTTTATCACGTCACCAATATAGCCAAGCACCTCATCTCTTCCCAGTCGTTTTTCGGACGAAGTCATAAAAATAGGGGGCAATTCCTCCCATGTTTCACTAAGCTTCACTTGATATGCTTGTGTATATGACTTTCCTTTTGCAAAAGTCAATTTATCCAATTTGGTGAAAATAATGGAGAAAGGAATGCCATTTTCACCAAGCCACTCCATAAAATCCAAATCAATCTGCTGAGGCTCATGCCTGCTGTCAATCAACACAAACAAACACGTCAACTGCTCACGATAGAGGATGTAGCTCTCAATAATTTCTTTCAATTGGTCACGCATTTTCTTGCCTGTAGAAGCATATCCATAACCTGGAAGATCCACAAGGTGCCAATTATTATTAACCAGAAAGTGATTAATCAGCAATGTCTTACCTGGCTTAGAGGATGTCATTGCTAGTCCATGCCTATTGCAAAGCATATTAATAAGTGATGACTTACCTACATTTGACCTACCAATAAAAGCAAATTCAGGAAGTTGGCTATCTGGACATTTGCGATAGTCCGTATTACTTATTACAAAGTCAGCTGATTTTATATCCATATTTTTTTTGAAAAAAGCACTAGAATGTCCCTAAGGTGCTATTGTTTGAATTGCAAAAATAGTTATTTTGTGCCGATATTAAATGGGCGCAATAAAAATACTGTATTACAAGCTTTTTTTTATAAATTTGTATCCATTTGTAGATTGATTTATGAGTCACCCACAGTTTTCATCCTCTTTGCTTGAGAATGCCGTTAATGAATTTGCCAAATTACCTGGCATAGGTCGAAAAACAGCATTGAGATTGGTGTTGCATTTGCTCAAAAAATCAGAGATTGAGGTGGAAGGCTTTGGCAATGCAGTCATAGATCTTCGAAAACAAATTCAGTACTGCCAAGTATGTCACAACATATCTGACACGGATGTATGTCACATCTGTAGTCATCCTTCGCGAGATAGGCAGACAGTGTGTGTGGTGGAAAACATCAAAGACGTGATGGCAATTGAAAACACACAGCAATTCAGAGGTTTATATCATGTTCTGGGAGGTATTATTTCTCCCATGGATGGTATTGGACCTAGTGATTTGGAAATTGAAAGTTTAATTCAACGAATAACAACTGATAATATATCGGAGGTGATACTTGCATTAAGCACTACCATGGAAGGCGACACCACCAATTTTTTCATTTTCAGGAAACTCGCACCATTCAATATTAAAACAACGACGATAGCACGCGGGATTGCTATTGGTGATGAACTGGAATATGCTGATGAAATTACACTTGGACGATCAATATTGAATCGGGTGGAATTTTCCAACTCGTTCAAATAAGACGAATGCCACTAAGGCAATATACTTTTAGAGCAAACGTTTAGTTGAATAAAGAGTCTGTTGTCTTTAAAGCTCAAATAAATAAAACAAAAAACATGAACAAAGCACTCAAAACAATTACGATGGTGTATTATGCATTTTATGCCACTACACTACTCTCTGCATTAATGGGTTTTATGCTAACGCGAGACAGTCAAACTAGCATTGTAGCAAAAAGCCCACTGGGCATTACCATTTCAAGCATTGTGATACTCTATCTGTTGGTATCCATACCCCTTGCATTAGCTGGATTTTATCGCTTGTCTCAACAATGGAAAACCATAGAAGATGAAGCCACTAAACTAGAAAAATATACCAAATACTCAATAATTAGGCTGGCACTAATTGGCACAGCCATGGAAATCAGCATCATCGCTTTCTATTTTATGCGTTCCGAAATGTCTTTACTTTATTGCTTTGGCATTGCAGCCATTGCGTTGATTTTCTGTAAACCAACAGCACAAAAAATAATTTCTGAGCTGGACTTAGAAGAAGAATAACAACACTTGGCTCTAAAACGAATGAGGTAAGTAAAACCATTTGAGGAAATTAAACCACAAAAGGTACAAAATGAAAATTGAAAAATCAAAATTGAAAAGTCGTCGCGTGCGGTGTCTGATAAGATGATTTTTTGAACACAAAGACACAAAGGCACGAAGTCGCCATCACCGAAGGCAAATATCGCAAAGCTAATATCGCGAAGCAAATATCGCCGAAGGCAAATATCACAAAGTAAATATCGCGAAGCTAATATCGCCAAAGGCAAATATCACGAAAACTTTAATATTGTATACTCACTCAAAACCTTATAGAGCGAAATACTTGCATTTCTTTAAAAGCACTTAATTATTAATTTTTCAGTATTAATTACAAAAACATGGTCATTGCAGTAGATTTTGACGGCACAATAGTCGTACACGAATACCCAAAAATTGGCAAAGAAATTCCTTTTGCTATTGCTACCTTAAAAAAAATCCAGGAAGATTTTCATCATCAGCTTATCCTGTGGACTGTACGCGAAGGTGAAGAGCTAGAGGCCGCCGTACAGTTTTGCAAAGAACGAGGTCTAGAATTTTACGCAGTAAATGCTAACTATCCAGAGGAAACCATCGAGAATCCGGGCTCTAGAAAACTCACAGCCGATTTATTCATTGACGACCGTAGTCTAGGTGGCATTCCTGACTGGGGCGTAATCTACCAAATGATTAAAACCGAACGACACCTGGAACCCATTAGCAATGAAATCCAAAGCGAATACCAGGTTCCTAAGAAAAAAGGATTTTTTGGCATATTTTAATGCCAAAATAAAGCGTAATTATTTAACAACAAACGTTTTACAAGCCATCAATTGTTCATCAAAGAGAACATACAACTGCGTGCAGTAGAACCCGAAGATTTAGAGATTCTCTATCAATGGGAAAATGACACCCAACTGTGGGAAGTAGGTAACACGCGCATACCTTATTCCAAATACGCACTCAAGCAGTATATCTCTGAGTCATTCATAGATATTTATGAAAGCAAGCAGTTACGTATGATGATTGTAGATACGTGCACTAATGAGACAGTAGGAACGGTTGACCTTTTCGATTTTGACCCACACCATAGTCGTATTGCTCTTGGTCTGTACGTTTCCAAGCCACATCAAGGCAAAGGAATAGCAAAAACTGCCATGTCGGTTATTGAAGATTATGTTTTTAATTTTCTAAAAGTCAACCAATTATATTGCCACATTGCAGCGACAAATACTGCCAGTCGTAGCCTGTTTGAACAACTAGAATATCTAAGCTCGGGATTACTACACAGTTGGATAAAAACCACCAACGGGTATGAAGACATCATCGTTTTTCAACGGATTAAAACCTATTGAACCATGATAGGATTTAACCTCACTGGATATTTAATTTATGCACTTGTTACATCCATCACACCTGGCCCTAACAATTTCATGCTGTTTACACACGGCAAAGACCATGGATTTAAAGAAGTAAAAATGCTTATGTTGGGGATTTTTATGGGTTTTGTGGTATTGTTATATGCAGGAGGATATGGCATTGCACAACTGATTACTCACAACCCCAATCTGGCTTTTGCACTAAAACTTCTCAGCTCTGCTTGGCTCTTTTATCTCGGCTTAGTGTTGAGCAAATTAAGCCCAACTATTAATCACCAACCCACCTCAAAAATTGGATTTTCAAAAGCATTCCTAATGCAGTTCATCAATCCCAAGGCATGGATTATGACTATAGGAGGAGCTGCAGCCTTCTTACCACATTACTCCAATATTCACTTAAATGTGTTTATTTTTACGATGATATTTGCAGCAGTAGGTGTTCCTTGCATGTTTGTATGGGTAGGATTTGGCGACTTGATTTCAAGGATGCTAACATCTGATAAGGCCAATCGAATACTGGGATATTACCTATTCGGACTGATGATGGTGAGTATAGTAACGGTGTGGTTATAATACGTTTCAAACAATGGACCCAAAAAAAATCATCGAACATTTACATCTACTTCCTCATCCAGAAGGTGGATACTACAGAGAAACCTATCGATCTGACACACACATCCAAATTACAAGTACCAAATCAAGAAACACAAGTACGGCTATCTATTACCTACTAGAAAATCATGAGAGGTCAAACTTTCATCGCATCCAATCCGATGAATTGTGGTTTTTCCATCTTGGTCAGGCCCTTGAGATAATCTCTATTCAGAATGGCCAAATTATAAGCAATGTTTTAGGTGGAAACATTGAACAGGGCGACGTACTTCAAGTCCTTATACCTTCCAACACTTGGTTTGCCGCACGAGTGAAAAATCAAACTGGATGCTCACTGGTGAGTTGCACTGTGGCTCCAGGGTTTGACTTTGACGACTTTGAATTAGCAGAAAGAACTTTTTTAGTCAATGAATTTCCTCATTTGAAAGAAACCATTGAACTATTCACACATTAATAACCTGGTCTAACTCACGCTACGACCATCAATTTTACATGAAGAAAATACTAATAACTGGCGCAACCGGCAACA
>CAIUKZ010000017.1 GCA_903899865.1 uncultured Bacteroidales bacterium
ATCTAACCACATAGAAGTATAGGAAATATAAACTAAAAAACCTATGTCTCTATGTGGTTAAAAAAATAAATGGTTTGAACATAAAATTAATCTAGAAAGTTTGAGTTTTAAGTTGCATTAAACCACAGATAACCATAGAATTATGATAACGAAGCAATACCTTGACCATCTTACTTACGAGATTATTGGAAGTGCCATTGAAGTTCACAAGATAATGGGTAGGGGGTTGTTGGAAAGCGTTTATCACCAATGTTTAAAAGAGGAGTTGAGACATAGGAAAATAAATTTTCTCACAGAGATGAAAATACCTGTAATATACAAAGGAACGACCTTAGATATTGATTTTAGGTGTGATTTATATGTGGAAAATTGCATTGTTGTTGAGTTAAAAGCAGTACAAGAAATGACCACAGCTTTTGAAGCGCAGCTAATAACCTATATGAAACTATTGCAATGCCCAAAGGGCATCCTTATCAATTTCAATTGTTCAAATATATTTAAAGAAGGACAAAAAACCTTTGTTAATGAATACTTCAGTGGTTTGCCTCAATACTAAACTATATAGATGCTTAGAAAATAAACTATAAAAATCTATGTTTCTATGTGGTTTGAAAAAAGAAAAGATTCTACTCCATTGTATATGAATCAAGTAGTATGAAAAAAGTCTTAATCATTACATATTATTGGATTCCCAGTGGCGGTGCAGGTGTGCAGCGCTGGGTGAAGTTTGCCAAGTACTTGCGTGACTTTGGTTGGGAACCTGTTATTTATACGCCCGAAAATCCTGAATATCCGTCGGTAGATCACTCGTTTGAAAAGGACATTCCAGCAGATGTGGAGGTGATTAAAACACCCATCTGGGAACCCTACAATATTTACCGCCAGCTCACTGGCAAGAAAGGTCAGCGGATCAATGCTGGTTTTATTTCTGAGAACAAGAAGTCGGGTTGGATAGATAAGCTGTCGATATGGTTGCGTGGTAACTTGTTGATTCCTGACCCTCGTCGGTTTTGGATTCGTCCTTCGGTGAAGTTTTTGGAAAAATATCTTGTTGAAAATGGCATTGATACCATCATTACCACAGGACCTCCGCATTCCATGCACAGGATAGGTTTAGGATTAAAGGAGAAATTCCCGACTTTACGTTGGATAGCCGATTTTCGTGACCCATGGACTAACATAGACTTTTATAAAGATTTGAATCTCACAGGGTGGGCAGATGCCGTTCATCATCGCATGGAGCGGGAGGTGATACAAGGTGCTGATGCAGTGCTAGTAGTGTCCAATGGGATGGCGGAGGAGTTTTTGCAAATGAAGCCAAAGTCGCTGAAAGTTATCACCAATGGATATGACGAAAGTGATGTAGAGCAAGTGGAAGTGAAGTTGGATGAGAAGTTCACCATTTCGCATATCGGTACGCTCAATGCAGCTCGCAATCCTCGCACAGTATGGAAAGCACTAAGCCAGCTGTGTGCCGATAACAAAGCGTTTGAAACCGATTTGCAGATACAATTGGTGGGTAAGGTCGATTTTTCGGTACTTGAGGATATACGGGTGTTAGGCCTTGAGGCTAATCTGACCAAAATCGACTATTTGCCACATGCCGATGCCATTGCACGTCAGAAAAGTTCGCAGTTATTGCTATTGCTTATCAACAACACCGCCAATGCTAAGGGGATTTTGACTGGAAAGTTTTTTGAGTACCTGGCTTCTGGACGTCCCATTTTGGGCGTGGGACCTGTGGATGGTGATGCGGCAGCCGTGTTGAAGCAAACTTCGGCAGGGGTGATGGTCGATTTTGATGATGTGGAAGCTGCTAAGCTAGCCATTTGGAAATATTATGAGCAATACCGTGCAGGTACATTGCAAGTAAATGCTTCGTCGGTAGAGCAGTTTTCTCGTAGAAATTTGACAGCAGAATTAGTACAAGTTTTGAGTCAATCATAATCGTCGTAAAAATAAGATGCCAGGATTAAAAGTATTCATTAGTAGCGTTCAGACGGAGTTCAGCGAAGAGAGAAATGTACTTGCCGACTATATCATGAATGATTCATTGTTGGGACGCTTTTTTCAAGTCTTTATTTTTGAGTCGCTACCTGCTAGTGCATCAAAAGTCTCACATGTCTATCAGCAAGAGCTTAGAAACAGTGATGTGTATATTGGTTTGTTTGGCAAGCACTATGGTTCGGAGGATGAATATGGCGTGTCGCCCACTGAGCATGAATACAATCTAGCCAGTGAGTTAAATATCCCTCGTTTGGTGTTTCTTACCGACTGTTTGGAGCAAGAACGCAATCCAAAAATGACAGCTTTGATACGCAAGGCGGAGAGTCATGTGGTGCGCCGTGTCTATTATGAATTGCCCGATTTAAAGTCCAATGTTTATGCTTCGCTTGTTTCGTATTTGGAAGAGAATGAGTATCTTCGCATTGGACCATTTGATGCATCCGTGTGTAGAGACGCAGTGATGGAGGATTTGGACAATGATAGGATGGAGGAATTTATCCGAATGGCGACAGCACGAAGGGGATTTCCACTAACGGATAAGGTGGACAAGGTGAAATTATTGACACACCTGAACCTCATCAGACCTACCGGTATTTCCAATGCTGCAATTCTACTTTTTGGAAAGCAACCTCAGCGATTTGTTTTGGGTTCGGAAGTCAAATGTGCACAGTTTCATGGCGATAAAGTGATGAAACCCATGCCTGTGTATCAAGTGTATAAAGGTGATGTGTTCCAATTGATAAATCAAACTGTTGATTTTGTTCTTTCAAGGATTGACGTGGCGGTGAGTGCGCGTACCCATGCCAATCAGGCGTCTATTGAATATGAAATACCACGTGCCGTGGTTACAGAGGCCATTGTCAATGCGATTGCGCATAGAGATTATTCCAGTATGGGCAGTGTGCAAGTGATGCTTTTTAGAGATAGGCTTGAAATATCTAATCCTGGACATTTACCTCATAATTTGACACTTGATCAGCTCAAACTGCCCCATAGCTCTTTTCCTAGAAATCCACTTTTAGCCGAACCGCTTTATTTGGCAGGATTCATAGAGAGGATGGGTACAGGTATTGCAGATATGCTCGAAATTGTAGAAAATTTAGGGATGGCAGAACCTGTTTTTTCTCAAGCTGATGTGTTCAAAACTACCATTTGGAGAAACACCACTGGACAAGCTACTGGACAAGCTACTGGACAAGCTACCGTACAAGTTGATGAGGGGATACGAAGGTTGTTAATTGTACTTTCTGGAACTAAAAAGCGTTCTGAATTACAAGATGCGCTTGATTTAAGACATCGCGAATTTTTCATTGATACATATTTAAATCCATCAATATTAGGTGGTTATGTGGAGATGACCATTCCTAATAAGCCCAACAGCCCAAGCCAAAAATATCGACTTTCGGATAAAGGTGAAGATGTAAGAATAAGAATAATGGATAGTCTCACCGTACAAGTCACCGAGCAAGTCACCGTGCAAGTCACCGAGCAAGTCGAGCAAAATATTCATCGATTGGTGTTGGTGATTGATGGAGAAATGAGCCGGTTGGATTTGCAGGTTGAGTTGGATCTTAAACACCGGATGTCATTCATAGAAGGCTACCTTCAACCAGCTCTCGATAATGGATACATCACTCTCACTATCCCAGATAAACCTACTAGTAGATTACAAAAATATAAACTTACGAGCAAAGGAATAATGTTGAAGAAGAAGTTGAGAAATAAACAAATAAACAAATAAACAAATATACAAGTAAACAAGTAAACAAGTAAACAAGTAAACAAGTAAACAAGTAAACAAGTAAACAAGTAAACAAGTAAACAAGTAAACAAGTAAACAAGTAAACAAGTAAACAAGTAAACAAGTAAAC
>CAIUKZ010000018.1 GCA_903899865.1 uncultured Bacteroidales bacterium
ATTGATTTTTGAGTGTGATGGGTTTTATGCCTGGAATGATGGGAACATTGATGCCAGCAGCTTTGCATTTATCTACAAAATCATAATATTTCTTATTGTCAAAAAACATCTGAGTCACCAAATACTCAGCTCCAGCATCCACTTTTTGTTTCGCATAAAACAAGTCAGAATCCATGTTGGGAGCTTCTTCGTGCTTTTCTGGATAGCAGGCCATGCCATAAGAAAATGGCTCTATGAGCGACTTCATTTTACTACCATCGAGAAACAATCCTTGATTGAAATCATTGACTTGAACTTGGAGTTCGGTGGCAAATTTATGACCAGTGGGTGAGAATTCACGTTCATGTTTGGCTTTATCGCCTCTCAACAACAACAAATCGGTGATGCCCAAAAACTGCAAATCAATCAGTGCATATTCTGTTTCTTCCTTCGAAAAACCACTGCAAATCACATGAGGCACCACCGCTATTTTATACTTATTTTGGATGGCGGCTGCAATAGCTACGGTACCAGGGCGATGACGCTCAGATACTTGCTCGAACAGGCCTTGACTATTTTGTTTAAACACCAGCTCACTACGGTGAGTGGTGATATTGATGTATTTTGGGTCAAATTCACGAAGCGTATCAATGGTTTTATATACGTTTTCGATGCCATTGCCTTTAAGTGGTGGCAACAATTCAAACGAAAAAGCAGTGGACTTAGCACTTCTAATTTTATCTACGACACTCATTTTAATTCAAAATTTTTTAATTCATAATCCTGCGGCAAACACCGATTATCATCCCTACTGATTTCAAATGCAAAAGTACAATATTTTTTGGAAATGGGAGCTACTTCAATCTCCACAGATGACTATACTTTTTAAAAGCAAAGTAGCCCATTGCAAAAACAAGTAACATCAACACATCATCTTCAAGTGGTAATGGCTCAGAAGTCGGGTCTGCTCCAGGGTCCATACCTCCTTCGTTGGTTGCATAGGGAGCTGCAATTTTTGGAGAAAATGGTGAGGAAGACGCAAATGAGGGTGAAGATGAAGACCGTGGCATCGAAAAAGCACCAAAACTGATTCCTTGTCCATTCGCATTATCATTATTTCTCGTCCCCCCCGAAGAAAAGGCTATGCCTGCTCCTCCGCCACCTCCACCTCGTGACTTTAAGGTATGATCACTTTGGGTCATACCTAACGTAAGGTTTGAAGAATGATTGCCAGAGGCTGACCCCGCAGAATTGGATGACGAAGATGAACCGAAATCGACAGTGGAAGTGGGCACCATTGCATTGTCAAAAGGAGTGTAAGCATGGTGGGATGAGAAGCTTTGACTGGGTGCATTCACTATCTGACCGTCAAAACGAACAGATGACAATACCTCATCTCCTCTGTCACCGTCGTAAAACTGGGGACTCCCCACAGGCGAATACATCAGTGCTACTACCGCAACGCCAACTGCCATCAGGGAATACAATATGTAATCTTTTACAGTTTCCACCGTGTTAATTGATTACTAGTTTTTGACATGCGGTTTGTGCTCCCACCATTGCTTTGAGGATATACACACCAGGGGACAATCCACGATGTATGGTGGTAACTGAGTTGGGTGACAATGCACTACTTTCGATAAGTTTTCCATCTGAGGAGTAAAGGTAATAAGCGCCAACACCTGCTGTCTGATTGTCAACAAAAACAAGTCCTTCATTGAAAAATATTCGAATTTGACTATCCGAACTTGATGTTTCACCAAAATTAGAAGTGATAATCTTGAATCGCAACTCACTCGTTTTGCTAGCTGCCTTAAAATGATAGACACCACTCGCCTTGCCTACATTAATTGTTTTGCTTTCACGCAAATCCACCAGATACACATCTTCGTATTTTGATTGTAGATTTTCATGAGTATATGCCAAATTATACACACTATCTTCACCTGCTCTAAAACCGATGAGCGTATTGTGGATATTATCCAATGCATCCACTTGATAGACCATCGTATCTTCTACAGCAAATATTTGAGGTGATGCTGCAGGTCCAAAAAGTTTGCGCCCATCCCATCCATTATCAAAATCTCTTGAGCAAGTAGGATAGGACACCACCCACAGACGGTCTCTAAATCGGCGTCCATTGACTTCAAGTCTCAGATAAGGTTTCAGAGTGTCAGTCTGAATGCTTATTGGTTGTAATCTAGGTACACGTTGTTGTGTCGTATTCTTAACCACCGCAGTATTATAGGTTATTCCTACCGTGGCATTGGAGCTATTGCTCATTGCCTTCACCAAAAATCCCTGCATTGATGGGATCTGTGATGGAATATCGCCCAATGCTCCCAGGCGAAAAGGTGACACATTATATTGTCCTGGCCCATCGCCTACTATCAACTCACCAGAATTATCCTCCCAATCAGTAAACGTCCCAGTATTGTACAAATAAACAGCAGCTTCCATTTGTGATCCAAAGCTGATAGTAGATATATCAATAGCAGCAGTGTAAGGATTTGCCAACACATGTTGACCAGGATAAAGCGCACCTGCTGAATAGGCTAATTGTCCCGATGCAAAATTGCTATTAATTAATGCTCCTTTCAACAAATATTTCTTTGCTGCTGACTGGCATATTTCATAACCATAAAATGGGGTGATGACCGAACCACCACTCAGACTAGCCCAGTGGTTATAAATAGTGGTTCCAGTTTCCACATAAGCACGCACATAAGCTCCATCAAAAGTGGGGCTAGCTGTCAAAGACTGCACGGGGACGCCAAAATACTGCCATTTGTATTTATCATTTATGGCATTGCTAAGATTCCACGAAGCTTTGGAGTACATTTCTACCGTAGCATAAACGGGTGATCCGCTTGGATTGTGAAACACCAACGACCCATTGGCAGCAGCATTGCTACTAGAAATGTATATTCTATCTGGGTTGCCATCCGTAGTAATGGTATTGTTGACAATGAGTGAAGTGGCTACGGGAATAATCAGCTTGTACGTGGTGGCATTGATAAGGCTACCGATGGTTCTGTCAGCATCAAGCAGTAGATCATTCACAGCAGCTGAACCATAGTTGGCCACAGTGGCGAAAACCACATCTGCCCCCGAAATAGGCACAGCGCCTGTAGTCCAATTGCCTCCTTTTGCCCAGTCGGTATCGATGGTTCCTTTCCAAAAATTAGTTGGGGCATTGACAGTCATAGCGATAGCATTGGAAGTGGCTGGATTGTTGGTAGCGCAGGTTTCATTCGAAGTCACTACACAGGTTACTGACTCTCCATTGGCAGGAGTATAATTGAAGGTCGAACTATTTGTTCCTGCATTGACACCATTCACTTTCCACTGATAGCTTGGCGAGGAACCTCCATTGGTAGGAGTAGCAGTGTATAACACGCTAGCACCAGAGGTAACAGGGTTGGCTGATGCTACGATTGAAACACTAACG
>CAIUKZ010000019.1 GCA_903899865.1 uncultured Bacteroidales bacterium
CGAGCCACTGCCGCTTTTCTTCTTCCTAGGGCGTTTATAACTTCCATACTGATTATTTAAGTGAGTTTAAATCGATTTGTTTTGGTTGTTGGGCTTGCATGTTGTGCTCAGCACCGTCAAAAATGTAAAGATTGCCCAATAGTTGAGCACCAAGACGGTTTTTAGGCAACATCCCTTTTACTACTTTTCTGATTAGTTTATCAGAACTTTTAGCCATCAATTTGGCTGGGGTAATTTCGCGTTGTCCACCTGGATAGCCTGTGTGGCTAAGGTAAATGCGGTCATTCCATTTGTTACCAGTCAATTGAACTTTTTGTGCATTGATGACAATCACATTATCACCGCAATCCACGTGAGGAGTAAAACTCGGTTTGTATTTTCCGCGCAAAAGCTTCGCAACTTTTGAGCCCATACGTCCCAACACCAAGTCGGTAGCATCCACTACTACCCATTCTTTCTGCGCTGTAGCTTTGTTGGCAGAAATGGTCTTATAACTTAACGTATCCACTTTATAAAAATGTTTTTAATTAATAATTCAGTCGTCTTGGTCAGTTTCAATCACTATGTTGAGGAGGCTAATCGGCACAAAATAGGATATTTACACTTCAAAGAACGGACAATTACACTGTGATAATAAACGGACTGCAAAAATAGTGATTTCTATTGGATTAACAAACATTTAACTGTCTTTTTTTGAATGGTGTTATCAACATTTTTTTTGACGCATTTTTTTTTGCCACACAAAACAACTTAGCTCGTAAAAGGCGAACATTATCCATGTCATTTTGTACTTTTGCAAAACCAAATAAGCAATAATATTTTATGAATAAACAAATAAAGTGGGGACTCATTGGGTGTGGACGCATCGCTCCGAAATTTATCGGTGGCATCAACCACCTGCAGGATACAAGTGTAGTGGCTGTTGCATCAAAAAACATTGTAAAGGCAAAACGCCTAGCTTATGAGTTTGACATCCCTAGTTTTTATGACAACTACGAAGAGCTGATAACCAATCCAGAGGTGGATGCCATCTACATTTCAAACACACACAATTTTCATAAAGAGACTGCCTTACTTTGTCTTAAATACAAAAAACCTGTTCTCTGCGAAAAAGCTTTTACTGTCAATGGCGACGAGGCAGAGGAAGTAATCAATTTTGCTAAATCTCAAGGTGTATTTATCATGGAGGCAATGTGGACAAGATTTTTGCCCAATATAATTCATATAAAGAAGTTGCTTTCTGAAGGTGCGATTGGCGAAATCAAGTTTCTTCAAGGCACATTTGGTTTTGCCGCACCCAATAATCCACAAGACAGACTGCTGAACATCAATCTAGCTGGCGGCTCCCTGCTTGACATTGGTGTTTATCTTGTTTCAATGGCTTATTTCATCATGGACAAAGACCCGGTGGATATAAAAAGTTCAGCCAAAATAGGCAAAACACGAGTTGATGAACAAGCCACCTTTCATTTTACCTACGACAATGGAGTGATGGCTCTTTTTAACTGCTCGCTTGTAATAGACACAACGCAAGAATTTATCATCACTGGAACCGAAGGAAAAATTATAATCCCAAAATTCTGGTGTAGCGACAAATCGACTCTTATTCTTAACAATCAAATTCCTCAAGAATTTTCATTTCCGATAGAAGCTACTGGCTTCAACTACGAAATAGAGGAAATGAACAAGTGTCTACGCGAAGGAAAAACACACAGCGAAACCATGGCTCCTGAAGACACACTTCGGATCATGAAATGCCTTGACAATATACGAAAAGATTGGGACATGATCTATCAGGCTGATAATGAAGTAAAAGAATAGACTTTTGAAAATAAAACTACAACCACACTTCCTATCCCACCACTTTGCTCAAACTTCCTGCCCCCACGATTGATGTGACAAAACACTTCACTTCGTCGGGGAAAACAACTTTCTTTGTCGATTTTGTTAGTAGTCATACACACAAGCCCAACTAATTTTGCATCATCAAACGATAACAAAGGATGATTATGCAAAACTACATTCTTAATCCAACTACAACTCTTATTCACTTACTAATGTTATAATGTATTAAGATGCACAAATAATTGACTCGGTCAAGCTATTAAACATCAAAAATAAAGTACTTTTGCACCCAAATTCCAAATAAGGATTTTACGAAAAAACCATGAGAACAAGACTAACTATCTCAATTTTACTACTGAGCATATCTTCACTTATTTTCGCTCAAAAGCACACCATCAGTGGATATATCACCGACCGCAACTCAGGCGAAACGCTTATTGGAGCAACTGTAGGAGTGACAGGCCAATATACAGCTGGCAAATCGACCAATGACTACGGATTCTTCTCACTCAACTTACCCGATGGAAATTACAAACTTATAGTCTCCTATCTTGGCTATGCAAAGTACGAAACCGAAATCAACCTCAAAGAAAATAAGTCAATCAACATCGGTCTCGAACCAGCTGGAAACACCCTCTCGGAAGTAGTGGTAACTGGTGTGAGCAACAATCAGCGTGTGACACAAGCGCAAATGGGTGTCGAGAAAATTAGCGCTGCCACGGCCAACAAACTACCAGTAATTTTTGGAGAAAGAGACATCCTAAAAACCATCCAGCTACTACCTGGAGTCAAATCTGGAGGTGATGGACAAAGCGGCTTTTCGGTGCGAGGAGGCACCATGGATCAAAACCTTATTCAGCTCGATGATGCCACTGTCTATAATGCTTCTCACTTGCTGGGATTTTTCTCCACGTTCAATTCAGACGCCATCAAAGATGTGGATATTTTCAAAGGAACTGCACCAGCACAGTATGGTGGAAGAATATCGTCAGTAGTGGATGTTAAAATGAACGAAGGTAATAACCAAAAATTTGCTGTAAGCGGTGGCATAGGTCTGATTTCATCTAAACTAAGCCTAGAAGGACCTATCCAAAAAGGCAAATCATCATTCCTCATTTCGGGACGAAGAACGTATGCCGACCTTTTTCTGAATTTTGACAAAAAATACAAAGGCTATCAACTTTATTTCTATGACCTGAACCTAAAGGCTAATTACAAATTTTCGGACAACGACAGACTGTATATTTCTGGCTACTTCGGCAGAGACATACTAGCCATCCCCAACGTATTTGGCTTTGACTGGGGCAACAAAACTGGAACTTTAAGATGGAACCACCTTTTTAATTCCAAATTTTTTGCCAACACTTCATTGATATACAACGACTACAGCTACAACATAGATGCGACATTTGACAAAAACTCATTCTCCATTCTTTCGCAAATTAAAGATTGGAACTTGAAACAAGAATTTCAATATTACCCAAATTCAACGAATGAATGGAAAATTGGATATAATGTGATTCATCACACCGTAAATCCTGGACAAATAAAAACAAACATAGCTGAAATCAAGGCGCCTGACATGAAGGAGGGATTAGAATCTGCTGTCTATTTGACCAACAATTGGGAACTAGCCTCTAATTTCAAAGTAAACTACGGACTTAGAGCTAGCCACTTTAACGTACTGCGTGGACATGATTATTTCGTTTTGGACAAAACCACAAAAGAAGTGAGTGACACCTTGGACAAAACCAAATCAGCCGCCAATTACTTTAATCTTGAACCGCGACTTTCGATGAGTTTTATCCTGAACGATTTTAGCTCCATCAAAGCTGCCTACGCACGAAACACGCAAAACTTACACTTACTCACCAATTCGGTTTCAGGCAGTCCCACCGACAAGTGGGTGATGAACACCAACAACATCAAACCCGAAATAAGTGATCAAGTTTCGCTCGGCTCATTTGTCAATCTCAACGACAATATGTACGAACTGAGCCTTGAGGCTTATTACAAAAAAATGCAAAACCAAATAGACTATAAAGACAATGCAAACATTCAAAGCCCACTCGTAGTTTTTGAGACCCAATTGCTTTATGGTATCGGACGGGCGTATGGCACAGAACTTTTGATAAAGAAAAACAAAGGAAGACTCACTGGGTGGATAGGCTATACGCTTTCGCGCACCGAAAAGCAAATCGAAGGAATCAACAACAATCAATGGTATGCTGCCCGTCAGGACAGAACCCACGATGTATCTATCGTATTGATGTACGAACTATCAAAAAAAATAAATGTGTCGGCTGTGTGGGTGTATCAAACTGGCAATGCTGTATCATTCCCAAGTGGAAGCTATGAAATAAACAATCAAAAGCTTTGGCTATACACCGAACGCAATGGTTACCGTATGCCTGCCTATCACCGATTGGACTTAGGATTAAACTGGAAACTGAAGGAGACACAGCATTATACATCGGAATTATCCTTCAGCCTGTACAATGCTTATGGTCAGGAAAATCCATACATCATCACGTTCGAAACAAACAAAGACAACCCGAATAAAACAGACGTGGTACAAACAGCATTGTTCAAGCAAATACCATCTATATCTTGGAATTTCAAATTTAAATAATATTAGATGTTAGATGTTAGATGTTAGATATTAGACATTTGACTTTAGACTTTAGACTTTAGAC
>CAIUKZ010000020.1 GCA_903899865.1 uncultured Bacteroidales bacterium
CAACAACTTCGAACAAGCCATCACTGCCTACAAAGAGGTACTTTCAAAATACTCGGGTAGTGAAGAGTCATACACCGCTTTGGCTGGACTGGAATCGGCATACATCGAAACAAATGACATTCCTAGCTACCTTGCTTATGTTAAAACACTGAACCTCAAACTGGTAAAATCTGACAAAAACAGGGAAGACTCTATCACATACATTGCGGCTGAAAAACAATACCTGAACGGCAAATATCTTCAAGCTATATCGGGGCTCAAAACCTACCTCTACAACTATTGCAAAGGGGGAAAATACTGTACAACTGTACATTTCTACTTAGCAGACAGCTACTATCACACCGATCAAAAAGACAGTGCACTGACCACCTACAAATTGCTACTGGCTATCACGCCTAATCAATATGCCGAAGAAGCCAATCTGCATTGTGCTGAAATATGTTTTGATAAAAAAAATTACGCCGAGGCTTTGCAATACTTCAAACAACTGCAAGCTACTGCTCAAAATGACCAAAACAGAAATGCAGGAAGACTTGGAATATTGCGATGCAGTAACTTCCTGAAAGACAACCAAACCACCGTAAGCGTTGTGGCTGAAATAATGAAAGACCCACGCGCAAATGCCGAAACAAAAATCGAAGCTCGATGCAACAGGGCGAAAGCTTTTCTGGCTATGAATGACACACTCAGATCAAAAGCAGATTTGGACACCCTGGCTATGGACACACGCACCAACTACGGAGCAGAAGCCAAATATCTGAAAGCCAAATTGCTTTTTGACCTCAAAAAATACAACGAAGCAGAGAACGAAGTCCTTGAGTTTGCACAAACCAACACGCCACATCCTTTTTGGTTAGCCAAAAGTTTCGTCTTATTAGCAGACATTTACATTCACCTAGAAAATGACTTTCAAGCCAAACAGTATCTGCTAAGCCTACAAAGAAACTATACCGAAAACGATGAGATTCAAACACTCATAACGGAGCGACTCAATGCCATTGCAGAAAGAGAGAAACAAACGATTATTCAATAAGTCATTGAGTTAACGAGTTGACGAGTAAACCCCTAACCCCATGAAGGGGAACTTTATTGATGTGTGCGGATGAATAGGTTTTATGAAACAAGTAGACAAGTTACAAAATGAACTCAATGAACCAGTTAACCAATGAACCAACAACCAGCAAACCTGATATGAATACCAAACTGAAATTTATACTTACCATTAGCTTATTTGGAATCGTTACATCATCTTCCATCAAAGCTCAAGACACTGTCATTCACCGCAATGTAACGGTAGAGCGGGAGTACAAACCCGTGATTCATGATGTAGGAAAAATCAATGCAGGGCCAAATTTAATGTCACTGAAAGTGGATAAAGCGGTACCAAAGTACTCTGACTTTAACTTGCCACTCTCTGTGGAGCACAACATCCACACCCTTCCTGCTGCAGAAATTCAACACGAAAAATTCAGACAATTGCAACAAGGCTTGTTGCGAATAGGTATGGGATCGCACCTCAACACCTTGGGCGACCTCTCCCTCCCACTAATCAAGGACCGAGATGCCAAACTTGACTTCAACATCAACCACCTTGGAACATTCGCTACCCAACTGCACTCACTCACCAAAGTGGGATTGGATTTTGTCAAAGAGTTTGACGCTGTAACCATCAATGCTGGAGCTAAAGCTAGCCATCAATACTTTAGATACTACGGTGATAGCTTTAATAAAGCTGGAACGCCAAGAAACATGAATGAACTGGGCAAGGAGTATGGATATGCCATATTTACAGAAGACATTGCCAACACTGTGAATACAAACAGAATGCCCATGTCGTGGTTGCAAAAAGACTTACTTGGTGATTCTTTGAACACATTTTGGAGAGCGGCAGCAATGCTATCCATCGCATCCAACACCAGTGCTGACAACATCCAATATCATGTTGGGGCGAAATACAATTTTTTCAATTCATTGAACGGACTAAGCGAACATTATATCAACACAAAAGGTGGAATGAGCATCCCCGTAGACAAAAACAGACTTGGAGTAGATTTTGAATATGCCAACATGATGTATCGTCCCAACAGGTCTTACTTTACAACTTTCAACTTCTGGGACTACTATTCCATCATGGGATTAAACCCATATTTCCGCATGACAGGTAGCACATGGGATGTCAGAATCGGGGTCAAGTCTAGCTTTGCTATGACACACGGCCGCTCCTTCAGCCCATCGCCCGATATAAAAGTAGAATGGCAAGCTTCACCCAAATTTCTGGCTGTATATGGCGGAGCCACAGGAGCTTACACCATCAACACCATGTCTGATATGACGGCCGAAAACCGATACCTCTACCCCGACACACGGGTGGAAGACACCTACACACCCATCAATTTATATGCAGGGATAAAAGTTAGACCCGTTGAGGGATTGCTGGTAGATGCATTTGTTGACTACCGAAGGATTGAGAACCAATACTTTTTTGTAAACAAATCCTATCAACTGACACATGCTGCGAATGGAATTACGCCACTGGACTCCACCGTATATTCCAATCGATTTGATGTAGTGTACAGTGCGGCGTCACTCGTAAGACTTGGATGTAGAGTCAACTACCGATACAAAAACACTGTCAACGTTCAATTGAAAACCGTGCATAATCAATGGAAACTCACATCTGAGCTACATGCTTGGCACAAACCAGAATGGGAGACTGATTTGACCTCCGAGATCAGCTTATCCAAAGATTTCCACCTGATGGCTAGTTTACTAATGGAATCTGCCACTCATGCCCGCCTTGGAAACATGGTCGTTCCGTTCAACCAAAAAATTGATCTCAATCTGGGCGCCACTTACTCACTAAGCAGATATTGGTCTACATTTATACGAGTTAACAACCTGCTCAACAGTCGCTACCAAGACTATCTTGGCTACCAGGTACAAGGCATTAATGGAATGATTGGAATGACTTTCAACTTGCAATAAAAAAATCGATTATTCTTTAAGAAAGATCCAAATTAAAAAAATAAATAATTATTTTTACAGCAGTAATAAATCCAAAAATAGGTTTAATCGTTATTTCAAACGCATCTTATTATGAAAAAGTCCATCTTCACTTCTTTGGTTTTGATCGCTACATTCATCATTATGGCCTTTACAAGGGGTAGCGAGTGCATCGTTTTATCGAAAAACTCCTCGGGAGCGCGGTTTGGACATAGTGGCGACCCAGCATCCAAAGGCAAAGATTGTACAGCCTGTCACAGTGATGAACCAACCGCTCAAAAGGTTGCAGACTGGATTAGTTCAGACATTCCACCAACTGGTTATGTTCCGAAAACAACCTATATGATTACTGCAAAAGCTACTGCTGCTGGTGTTTCAAGATTTGGATTCCAAGTGACTCCTCAAAATTCGTCAGGAACATTTCTAGGCACCCTAAGTGTGATTAAAGATAACACCGACACGAAACTGACAGCATCTAGCCCCAATTATATTTCCAACACCTCTTTAGGGTCAAGTGGTACGGATGAAAAAACATGGACATTCAACTGGACTGCACCTGCTCAAGGTTCAGGACCTGTCACATTTTATGGAGCATTCAATATCACTAATTCTGATGGTGGAACGACTGGTGACAAGATTATGCTTTCTACATTGACAGTGGAAGAAAACCCAAACACTAGTATTGAAGACATTTCAACCAACAACCAACCAGTTTCTGTTCACCCCAACCCAGCCATTGATTTCTTTACCATCCAATCAAAAAGCGATTTAATTGGAACGAAATACAGCCTAACCGACCAAGCTGGCAAGCTAATCACGACTGGCAAAATTGATGATGAGAAAACAAGCGTAAACATCAGCCACTTAGAATCTGGCATTTACATTTTAAAAATTGACAATCAATACAACCAGTCATTCAAAGTAATCAAAAAATAGTAGAGACACGCTCATTGATTACTTATGTCTGAAATGCACATCCTATCGAGAAAATCGAAAACACCGGGGCATAATTAAATTTTGATTTGTGAATTCCATGCGACCAATTGAAAATCAATTATAAACAGATGAAAAAATATCTTCTACTGTGTATTTCTGGATTGTGTTACATCTCAATTGTAGCTCAAGCACCCCAAAAGCCAATCACTAAATTACAAAGTGATAGTTTGATTCTACTGTTTCGTAATCAAACAGGGATACGTGCATTGGCTGTACTGGACTCCAACATTGTGAGATTTGCAAAACTATCACAACACAGTGCGACACATCCAGGTGTAGATAGATGGGTGGCTGCAAAAATCCCAAAAAACATATCCCTTTATGGTGGTTTACCGGGGCAATCACCATTTTTTTCGGTAAGCAAAACAGTGAAGGATGCGGACACACTTCTCATAAAATATTGGAAAAGCCTTCAAGTTGAATCCAGTCAAATATATGGCTACCGGCCATGGCTAGGTGTATATGGCGTGAAAGACACCATAGTAGTAGCTTTAGCTCAAATGCAGGCCAATCCTCAATATGGCAAAGGAGGCGCTTGGCAACTTTTCGTAAAAGACCATGCCAAAAACTTAATACTGAATGACACCATAAAACTCCGATCCTCCAATCGATTTGCCAACTAAAGGGATTTCTTCAGACAATGTGTGACAACACAATATAAACAAATCTCACATTAAGCCACACCATGTTTTGGAAGTAAACAAGCTTCATTGAATTGCACCACTGAGCACCTATCTTAGACCCTATCCCTTCATCAGGGTGCAGAAGAACACATAAAAAAATCTATAAATAATCACACATCTCGATTAAAACCTGAAAATAAAACCAGAATGACTAACTCGTGATAAAATAAATGTCCGAAAATTGGTTTTATTAAACAGTATTTCAATTAGACTTAAATCTGTGTGTTTTTATTTTCTTTAAAAGTTGAAAGTGCAATTAGAATTCGTATTTTTGTAGATGAACAAATCATTAGAGAGAGTTTCTGATTAATCATTTATGCTCAATCAAAATCCAGAACAATTAGCCAGAGACAATATTGACAGACAACTTGTTGCTTGTGGTTGGATTATTCAAAATAAGAATAAGCTAAACCTACATGCAGCATTGGGTGTGGCTGTACGTGAATATCTTACGGATGTTGGCCCTGCAGATTATGTGTTGTTTGTTGCTGGAAAAGCTTGTGGTATCATCGAAGCCAAGCGCGAGGAAGAAGGACAAAAGTTCTCTGTGCACGAAAGTCAGGTAGAAGAGTATGCAAAAGCCAAGCTAAAGCGTATTAACAACGAGCCCCTGCCGTTTTTGTATTTAAGCACAGGGGCAATTACTCGCTTTGTGGATGCGCGCGACCCAAAACCTCGTTTTAGGGAAGTGTTTACTTTTCATCGTCCCGAAGGATTGCAAGCTTGGTTGCGCAAAGAAAAATCATTGCGCCGACGCATGGCAGAAGATATGCCGCCTTTGAATCCTATGGGTTTGCGCGATTGCCAAGTAGATGCAATTACTAATCTCGAAGAATCTTTCAAAAAGAATAAGCCTAAAGCCTTGATACAAATGGCTACCGGCTCTGGTAAAACATTTACCGCCATTACTTTTATGTATCGTCTGCTTAAAAATGTAAAGGCTGGCAAAATACTATTCTTAGTAGATACTAAAAACCTTGGAGAGCAAGCAGAGGGTGAATTGCGCTCTTATATTCCGCAAGATGACAATCGCCTTTTCCCCGAGCTGCATGGCATAATTCGCCTTAGCAGTGCTTTTGTGCCTCAAGATTGCCAAGTGTATATCAGCACCGTGCAACGCTTGTATTCTATACTGAAAGGCACCGAGCTGGATGAATCTGCGGAAGAAGAAAACCCGAACGAGCAAAAAAGCTTTGCTAAAGAGCCGATGCCTGTGGTGTATAACGAGAAAATTCCGATAGAGTTTTTTGATTTTATAGTGATAGACGAATGTCATCGCAGTATATACAACCTGTGGAAACAGGTGTTAGATTATTTTGATGCCTTTCAAGTAGGACTTACTGCCACGCCAGACAATCGTACCTTTGGTTATTTCAATCAGAATGTGGTGTCCGATTACGGTTACGAAAAAGCCGTGATAGATGGAGTGCTTGTGCCTTATAATGTGTACACTATCCAAACGCAGATTACCCAACAAGGTGCAGCCCTCAAAATGGGCGAGATGGTGGATAAGCGCGAACGCCTTACCCGCAAAAAGTTTTGGGAAGCCGTGGACGAGGATGTGGAGTACAGCGGCAAGCAGTTGGATAGGGATATTGTAAACCCGAGCACCATTCGTTCCATCATCCGTGAAGTGAAAAACACTTTGCCAACTATTTTCCCCGACCGCATTTCGGCTGATGGTTCTTTTGAAGTGCCTAAAATGTTAGTGTTTGCCAAGACCGACAGCCATGCAGAAGATATTATTGAGATAATACGCGAGGAGTTTGACGAAAGCAATGAATTTTGCAAAAAGATAACCTATCAGAGTTCCGAAGACCCTAAAACCATACTCAACAGCTTCCGCAATTTGTATTACCCACGCATTGCCGTAACGGTAGATATGATTGCCACCGGTACCGATGTGCGACCGCTGGAGGTGCTACTGTTTATGCGCGATGTAAAAAGCCGAAGCTATTACGAGCAAATGAAAGGCCGAGGCACACGCACTTGCTCCATTGAAGAATTGCGTGCCAAGGGAACACCTTCGGCTAAATTCTCCAAAGACCATTTTGTGATTATTGATGCCATAGGTGTGGAACAATCGCAAAAAACCGATAGCCGTCCCTTAGAAAAAGCACCGGGTGTAAGCCTGAAAGAAGTGCTGCAACGCATAGCCGTGGGCGACCGCAGCGAAGATATGCTTACCACCCTTGCCAATCGCCTGTTGCGGTTGGATAAGCAGATAAACACTGCCGAGAAAGAAACTTTTGCGAAACATGCACAAGGCCTTAGCATTGGGGCAGTGGTAAAACAATTGCTGCATGTGTACGACCCCGATACCATAGAGGGCATCACCCAACAAGTGCGAAGCAACAAAGCAGGTTTCCCACCTATCGAAATTGAGCAGGATATAAAAACCTCGCACCAAGAATTACTCGAAAAAGCGGTGGCGGTGTTTCATAATCCTGAGTTGCGAGAGTTTATTACCGATGTACGCAAAAAGTACGACCAAATAATTGACACGCTAAATCAAGATAGCATTGTGACTAGTGGCTGGGTGAAAGACCAAGCTGCCGAGGCGCAACAAACCATACAGGACTTTACAGCTTGGATAGAAGCCCATAAAGACGAGATTACAGCCTTGCAACTATTTTACGGACAACCATACCAGCGCCGCAAACTTACTTACAAAATGATAAAGGAGCTAGCCGATAAAATAAAGCTGGATAAACCGCAGCTTGCACCCTTGCAAGTATGGAACGCTTACCAAAAGCTAGAAAATGCAGGTGCGCCCTTATCCGAAATGATAGCCTTGGTATCGCTCATTCGCAGGGTAACTGGCATAGACACTCAGCTTATTTCATACGACAAAACCGTAGACCGAAACTTCCAGGATTGGGTATTTAAAAAACACTCCGGCGCAGGCTCTAAGTTCACCGAAGAGCAAATGCAATGGCTACGCATGATTAAAGAGCATGTTACTTCCAGTTTCCATATAGACAAAGACGATTTTGATTACAACCCTTTCAACTCCTACGGTGGCTTGGGTAAAATGTGGCAACTGTTTGGCGAACAAACAGAAGAGATTATTAATGAATTGAATGAGGTATTAGTAGCGTAAGTTTTTTACTTTTGTATCTATAAATAAATAGAATAAAATATGTCAGCAAATAAATTATTAGACACTAAGACAGTAAATTTTAATGATATACTTGGTAATGGGAAGGTATATATTGTTCCTCAATTTCAAAGAGACTATTCTTGGGAACAAGATAATTGGGATGATTTGTGGAATGACATAGAAGTTGCTATTTCTTCTGGTAATCAGCATTATATGGGTTCTGTAGTATTGCAAAGTATTGAACCTAAAAAGTTTCATATTATTGATGGCCAGCAAAGGTTTACAACATTGAGTATATTGACTTTAGCTGTAATAAAGAAGATTAAGGAGCTTGCAGAGAAAGGGGTTGAAGTAGAGGAGAATACTGAAAGAATTGATCTTTTAATGTGACAGTATATAGGGCAAAAAGATCCTACTTCCTTAAACTATTCTAGTAAGTTATTTTTAAATGAAAATAATGATGCCTTTTACCAAAATAGGCTCTTAAATTTTAGAGATCCATTAAATGTTAGGAAACTAAGTGATTCAGAAAAACTAATCTGGGATGCATATCAGTTTTTTCTACAAAAGCTTCACAATAAGTTTGTAAATACATCCGGTGCTGAATTAGCTTCTTTTTTGAATAGCGTAGTAGGAGAGTTAATGATGTTTATTCAGATTACAGTTGAAGATGAATTAAATGCATATACCGTATTTGAGACACTTAATTCAAGAGGTGTTGAACTGACCTCAACGGATTTGTTGAAGAATTTCCTTTTTTCTTTGGTTGCAAAAAGTCATACTGATTTAAAGCAAGTGAAAATACAATGGAAAAAAATTGTCGACACTGTTGGTTTGAAAGACTTTCCTTCTTTCTTGAGATATTTTCTTGTAGCTACAAGAAAACAAATTACCAAAGAATATTTGTTTAAAGAGATTAAGAGTTTTGTAAAGACAGATCAAGATGTTTTTGATTTATTAGATCATTTGGAATTTTATGCGTACAATTATGTGGCTTTAGGTAATTCTGATGATGAAAGTTGGAATAGAGATAAAGAATTAAGAAGAGCTATTTCTGTATTAAAAATATTCAGAGTTACACAATGGAAACCATTAGCTATGGTTGCTAGTGAGAAATTTGATGAAGCTACATTTAAAAGGTTGTTGAATTCTATTGTAGTTATTTCGTTTAGATATAATGTAATTGCTAAGTTACAAACAAATGAAATGGAAAAGATTTACAGCAAAGCTGCTATAAATTTATACAAAAGTGAATCTCCTAATTTTCATAAAGTATTAGCTGACTTACGAGATTTATATGTTGTAGATGAAGATTTTAAAAA
>CAIUKZ010000021.1 GCA_903899865.1 uncultured Bacteroidales bacterium
AATCTAATAACTTCATAGTACTTGATAAATACACCAAGTATTCTGAGGTGAATGAGGCACCTGCTGTTTATCAAACAGAGGCCGCACTGGAGAATGAATTCATCCATGACCTAATCAATCAAGGGTATGAAAATCCGCTAAATCTAAACACACCCGAAACCATGTTGGCGAATGTAAGAGTACAACTTCAATCGCTTAACAATATGAAGTTTTTGGATGGAGAATGGTCTCGTTTTGTAGAAGAGTATTTAGATAAGCCAAGTGATAACCTTGTAGAGAAATCACGGAAAATACATGAAAATTACATTCACGATTTCGTTTTTGATGATGGACATATTCAAAATATATACTTGGTAGATAAAAAGAATATTGCACGAAATAAAGTACAAGTAATTTCACAATTTGAACAAAAAGGAACAAATGCCAATCGTTATGATGTAACCATTTTAGTAAATGGATTGCCTTTGGTTCAAGTAGAACTAAAAAAACGTGGAGTTGCTATACGTGAAGCGTTTAATCAAGTGCATCGCTATACCAAAGAGAGTTTTAATAGCAGCAATTCACTCTTTAAATACGTTCAGATTTTTGTCATATCCAATGGTACTGATAGCCGTTATTTTGCAAACACGGTTGAGCGAAACAAAAATAGTTTTGACTTTACCATGAATTGGGCAAAGGCTGACAATACGTTGATTAAAGACCTGAAAGATTTTACAGCTACATTTTTTCAGAAACACACGTTATTAAATGTATTACTTACATATTCTGTTTTTGACACAAGTGACACGCTGCTCATCATGCGACCGTATCAAATTGCAGCAACAGAAAGAATGTTGTGGAAAATTGAGAGTTCGTATCAATCTAAAAATTGGTCTAAAACCGAAAGTGGCGGTTATATTTGGCACACCACAGGTTCGGGTAAAACCCTTACCAGCTTTAAAGCTGCACGATTAGCCACACAACTTGATTATATTGATAAAGTATTCTTTGTAGTAGACCGTAAAGATTTGGACTTTCAAACAATGAAAGAATACCAACGATTCTCGCCCGATAGTGTAAACGGTTCAGATAGTACAGCAGGTTTAAAGCGGAATATTGAGAAAGAAGATAATAAGATTATAGTGACTACTATTCAGAAGTTGAATAACCTCATGAAAACTGAGGGTGATTTAGCCATTTACCAAAAGCAAGTTGTTTTCATTTTTGATGAAGCACACCGTTCACAATTTGGTGAAGCACAAAAGAACTTGAACAAGAAGTTTAAAAAGTTCTATCAATTTGGCTTTACAGGAACACCAATCTTTCCCGAAAATGCTTTAGGGGCAGAAACTACAGCAAGTGTTTTCGGTCGTGAATTGCACTCTTATGTCATTACAGATGCCATTAGAGATGAAAAAGTTCTAAAATTCAAAGTTGACTATAATGATGTTAGGCCTCAATTTAAGAGTTTAGAAACTGAAATAGATGAGAAAAAATTAAGTGCAGCAGAAAACAAAAAAGCGTTGCTTCACCCAGAACGCATCAAAGAAATATCCCAATACATCTTACAAAATTTCAGGATTAAAACGCACAGAACCCAAGGAAGTAATAAAGGCTTTAATGCCATGTTTGCCGTAAGTAGTGTTGACGCAGCCAAATGTTATTACGAGGAATTAAACAACTTACAAAAAGAGAGCGAAAAGCCATTAAAGATTGCAACAATCTTCTCGTTTGCTGCAAACGAAGAGCAGAGTGCAATAGGTGAAATAGTTGATGAATCCTTCGAGCCTTCTGCAATGGATAGCAGTGCAAAAGAGTTTTTGACGAAAGCTATCAATGACTATAACTCAATGTTCAAAACCAGTTATGGCGTTGACAGCAATGAGTTTCAGAATTATTATCGCGACCTTGCGAAACGTGTTAAGAATAAAGAGATAGACCTAATAATTGTAGTCGGCATGTTTCTTACTGGTTTTGATGCACCTACTCTTAATACAATATTTGTTGATAAGAATCTACGTTATCACGGATTAATTCAAGCCTTTTCAAGAACTAACCGTATTTATGATTCCACAAAAACTTTTGGCAATATTGTTA
>CAIUKZ010000022.1 GCA_903899865.1 uncultured Bacteroidales bacterium
TAGTTTTCAAAAAACAAGGAAAAAACCAACATGCAACAGAATATCTTGAAGTACCAACTTTTGAGCCGTATGATGAAAAATACCAGTATGTATAATGTGCAAATAATCATGAAACATACTGCCACTCTTTCTCTATTAACAATAAGGTAATGTGTGAATGTCAAATAAAGCAATCCGGCATGAAACAGGTCGATGGCAATAGCCTGCAGTAGCTGTTTGTTTTTTGCGTACCAAAGGTGCGACTTGTAAAACAACATGATCAGCCCGATACCCCATATCAGAATAAGGAAATGAAGCCACACCGAAAGCATGGTCAAGTCATCGAAACTGCACATCAGGAGTTTGATGGTGGAGTTGGCACAAATGCTATAGACAATATAAAATACCAATCCAAAATAAAATGCTAAAAGTAGTAATGGTAGATATTTTTCATGTTTGCTTTTGATAGTCAATGTATTGACATAAAAAAACAACAAGCAAACAATGGAGAAAAAATAAGCCGTGATTACCGTAAGATGTCCAATGGTAGCAAAAAAATTGTCGGTGGCATATTGAAATGGCGTGAAAATCCGATTGTAAAAAAGTAATGCCGGCGTATCAAGGTAAAGTGCTAAGCCACAAATGAAACCTATCGAGATTATCAAAATGAAGTAGGTTTTTAGGCTTATTTCTTTCTTGTTGAAAATGGACGGAATACAAGCTAACAATATAAATAGTAGAAAAAATGCTAAGGAATAAGCAATGATTCCAGTTTTGGTGACTGATTTGTTGAATACTCTGGCTTCTGACGTAGATAAAGTAAACAAATAATGACCATCAGAGCTGAAAATAGCATTCGTATCCGTGTTTGTGCCCATCACAACTTTGATTCGTCTACTGAGACTGAATCCACTTGCAAAACTGTTTTTAAACCAATTGTTTTGGTACACATAATTGTATTTCACATTGATCAATGCAAGTATCTTATAGTTACCAAATTTTTTACTTTGGCTTATGCAGTAGGCATTCGGTAGATGTACCAAACTCCATTGTTTATTATCGACGGAAGCAATGGAGCTAATATCTAGCTTGTTTTCAGACCAAAATACGAGCCTGTTTTGGTGGAATACATAGTAGGAGATTTCATTGTTAGTATCGAATGGGTAATAAATCAATGAGTCAGGTGAAGTGTGTTCGACGATTTGCCCCAATTTTTCCACAGTTTCATTGGCTTTTGCTTCTTGAGCATGGAGTTGCCTTTCAAATTTGGAAGATCTAATGATTTGTTGCGGAGACTCATTAGAGAGGTAGCTACACACCAATCCAACGATTAGGCATGCAAAAAATCCAATCACTAGTGATAGATGTATACTTTTTTGTTTCACTTGTTTTCTATTTGCCCTAGCTCTCAGAGTAAGTGCTGTGGACTGTTTTTTAATACGACTTTGGCACCGTGAGTGACATTATTCCAGTGTCAGGTTTATTTAATAATGTACCTATTGATGATGATAGGATTCACCTTTGAGTATGGTATACGCTCTATAAAGTTGTTCTGCAAAGATAACACGTATCATTTGATGCGAAAAAGTCATGGCTGATAATGATATTTTACCATTGGCTCTAGCATACACTCTGTCGGAGAAACCGAAAGGACCACCCACCACAAAAACTATGCGCTTATGCGAAGCAAGCATTTTTCTGGATAAAAATTCTGAGAATCCGACCGAGGTGTATTCTTTGCCATTCTCATCCAATAGGATTACTTCATCACTGCTATCCAATTGTTTAAGTATCAAATCCGCCTCTCGTTCTTTTTGCTCTGGAATAGAAATGCTTTTCGTGTTTTTTAGTTCAGGTATTACTAAGCATTCATACGGCACATAATGTTTTAGTCTTTCTTGATAGTCATTTTGCAGTGCAATGATATGTGTGTTAGTGGTTTTACCCACAGTTAATAGTGTGATTTTCATTTGTAAGTCTACGGAAATATTTGGTTCTAATTTGAGAAAATGAAAAAAAACTTAAAATTTGAAATAAACTAACTAAATAATGTACATTTGCAGTTCATTTCTCCTTTTTATATGCAAATATGGCATTTTTTACTGAGACACAGAAACATTAAATGCTGAATATAACAATCTATCTCAATGAGAGCAATTTATCTAACACTGCTTGTCTTTGTTCTTTCAGTTTATTCGGTGACTCTTCCTGCTCAGACTATGGAGGTGCCTTCATCCGTTGTTACTGCTTTGAATACAGGTAATTCCACTCAAGTTTCTTCCTATTTTAATAGCAATGTGGAAATAGTGGTGGGTAGTCAAAATGACATTTTCAGTAGCCAACAAGCCAATGCAATTTTAGCCGATTTTTTCAGGAAAAACCACGTTGTGAGTTTTCACTTGATACATAAGGGAACCAAAGAAGCTGCTTGCTTTGCTATAGGGATGCTCAAAACCTCCAGTGGTAGTTACAGGGTGTATGTTTTGATGCGAAAAAATCTGATTCAACAACTCCGAATTGAACTTTCCAATGACTAAGGATTTCCAACAATTGATTCAACTATGGTTTGCCGAAGATATTGGTGACGGCGACCATTCTACTCTCTCATGCATCCCTGCTGCCGCAGTAGGAAAGTCTCAATTAATTATCAAAGAAAATGGTGTACTTGCTGGTGTAGAAGTAGCTCGTGAGATATTTAAGGCTTTTGACCCAAGCCTTCAGATGACCACTTTTATCCATGATGGTGCCGATGTAAAAGTAGGTGAAGTCGCATTTGTGGTGGAAGGGAAGATACAGTCTTTGCTACAAACCGAGCGACTAATGCTCAATATCATGCAGCGAATGAGTGGTGTGGCTACACGTACTCGTGAGTATGTAAAGATGTTGGAAGGCACCAAAACTCGTGTTCTTGATACTCGCAAAACGACTCCCGGACTGCGATTGCTGGAAAAAGAGGCTGTGAAAATTGGTGGTGGTGTAAATCATCGCATCGGGTTGTATGACATGATAATGCTCAAAGACAATCATGTGGATTTTGCTGGTGGTATAGATAAAGCTATTCTTCGTGCTCAGGATTACCTCAAAGAAAATGGCAAAGACCTGAAAATTGAAATAGAAGTTCGCAATTTTGATGAATTGGCTCAGGTGATGGCCGTGGGAGGAGTTCATCGGATCATGTTAGACAATTTTACTCCTGAAAATACTCGCAAAGCTGTAGAAATCATTGATGGCAAATATGAAACCGAATCATCAGGTGGAATTACCTTAGCCACTTTACGAAAATATGCCGAATGTGGCGTGGACTATATTTCGGTAGGTGCTTTGACTCATTCTGTGAAAAGTCTGGATTTAAGCTTCAAGGCAGTCTGAAAGCTTTTTTATCCACAATAGAACACATAGGTAAATACACATTCCTTTTTTTTGTATAAACATCTATTTTGTAGACACATAGAAATAAAACTGCGTTTTATTCTTATGTCATACAAACCAATTTGCAGAAAGGCAAAACTATGTGACCTTAGTTTTTCTAAAATGAAAGCATGATGTGTCCTATGTGGTTACGAATTATTCTTTTGTGGTTTACTCACCTTTCCAATATCTCACCTTTTTACTTCATAAATCCTTGTTCTCTAAGTACTTCAATAAACTTGTCCGAAAAAAGCTCGTTGGCTGTACGGGTGTATCGGATGTCAGTAAAGACCTGTGCTAAAGTTTCTTTGTTGTTTTCAGCTACAAAGTTTTTGTAAAATTCGCTATTTTCCTTCTCTGCGTAGATGTGGTCAATAGCATAATCAGTAAACTCGCCATATTTTTCATAATGTACCACAGCTTCTAGTGGAAGTCTATCTGTTTGAGGAAATTCACCATCGGGATAACCCACTGTGATGGTGGTGATGGGTACTACCAATTTGGGCAATTGCAATGCATCAATGATGGGACGTGCATTGTAGGTGGTAGTTCCTAGGTAGCAAATGCCAAGTCCTACGCTTTCAGCCGCAATGCAAAAAGTCTGTGCCGCCAACAAGGTATCAATGGTTGTGACCATAAATGATTGAAAGTTATCATACCCTGGATTAGCATTTCGCATCTCGCACCACTTGCTAAACCGATGAAAATCCGCACAAAAAGTCAAGACCACAGGCGCTTGAGTCACCATAGGTTGATTGAAATGTGCGGGAGCCAATTGCTTTTTTATGGTTTCATCTGTGGTGACTATTACGCTGTAAGCTTGCATATTACCTGTATTGGAAGCTCGGCAAGCGGCGGTGAGAAGTTCCTCGAGCAATTCTTTTTCAATGGGTTGTGTGCTGTATTTGCGTACAGTGCGGTGATTGTTGAGATGGTTAAGCATTTTTTATAATAAATGAAGTTTTATTAGCTGGTTAATCTAGGAATAATAATGACTGGTTTTTAAAAGACGAACGAATGTTGCA
>CAIUKZ010000023.1 GCA_903899865.1 uncultured Bacteroidales bacterium
CTTCACGCGACTTGGCTGGTTCAGGCTCTCGCCCATTGACCAATATTCCTCACTGCTGCCTCCCGTAGGAGTCTGGTCCGTGTCTCAGTACCAGTGTGGGGGACCTTCCTCTCAGAACCCCTAATGATCGTTGCCTTGGTGAGCCGTTACCTCACCAACTAGCTAATCATACGCATGCCCATCTGTAAGCCATAAATGTTTAACCACAAATCCATGCAGATTCGTGGTATTATGCGGTATTAGTCCGAATTTCTCCGGGTTATTCCCCTCTTACAGGTAGGTTGCATACGTGTTACTCACCCGTGCGCCGGTCGCCACCAAAGTATTGCTACCTATGTGCTGCCCCTCGACTTGCATGTGTTAGGCCTGTCGCTAGCGTTCATCCTGAGCCAGGATCAAACTCTTCGTTGTATCTTTTTTTATTTGCTCGGATGCTATCTCTTTTATTTATTGTAGAAATTGACGTGGTATAAAAAAATTTCCCTTCCTTATACTACATTTTTGTTGTTCATGTATTCTCAAAGATCGTTGCTTGATAATGGCTGATGATTCAGCTCGTTCACTTCACAGTGATTGTAATTTCAAGACTTATGTGTGTCGTAATTAATCGCTCCCGATTAAATCGCTTTTTTATTTTTGTGCCCTTCGTTCGTTACGTAAAACCTTCGTTTCAAAAGGGACTGCAAAGGTAATACAAGTTTTTAAACTACCAAAACTTTTGCAAAAATAATTTCTTTTTTTTATTTCAACTTTAAAACTGATTTCAAAATCAAAACTCTTTTTTCATTCATCCAATCGCTCTTGATTGAACCGCTTTCCTTATTCTCATCCCTGCGCTTCTAAACTTTAAAACCGCCGTTCCGAAAGGGAGTGCAAAGGTAATACAAGTTTTTAAACTACCAAACTTTTACCTAAACTTTTTTCAATTTATTTTTCAGCTATGCAATCATTCTCCTTTATTCATCTTCATAAACAGAACTGCTTACTTTTATAATCGGATAACCTAATTGTCAAACTGTGTAGTGCTTCTCTCTCAAAGCGGGTGCAAAAGTACTAGGTTTACTAATACAAACCAAATGTTTTTACATAAATCTTTTGTACAAAATTCAACCAAAACACATAAACGGCTAGTAAAAAAGAACTTAGAGGCGAAAATATTTTTGAAGAAAAAGAAATCATTCATAGCGTCTGCTGAAAAACGCCATTGAGAACAAGTCTCAATGGCGAATAACAGGTGAAAGTGTGATGAATTCATTGGTTTAGACTATGTAAATTTCAACCATTTCAAAATTCAAATCATGTTGATGCAAAAATTGCAAAAGGAACAGAAGAACTTAATTGACAGACTAAAATATCTTCTATATATGTGAAGTGTAAATTAAACACTTTACAAATCTATATAAAAGCCAAAAAAGATATTCTACAACATAATTATTAGATTATTCAATATTCCAACTTCCATCAACCAGATTTATCGCTGTAACCAGCGAGTCAATTATCAATTCATACTTGTCTTTTGAGAAGTTTCGGTAATCTTCAAAACCTTTTTGATATGCTCCATCGTATTTAAGGTTTTATCCAGATGGTCACGAGTATGAGCAGACATTAGACTAAATCGAATCCGGGATAATTTTCTAGGTACGGCTGGATATTGAACCGGATTGGCGTATATACCCATCTCGTCCAATATGCGACAGGTTTCTCTTACTTTAAAGTCATCACCTATAATTACAGGGAAAATAGCAGTCTGAGCATTTCCAATATTAAAACCTAATTGAAGTAGATTTGATTTGAAATAATTGATATTATCCCAAAGCTTGGCTCTTATGGCGGGTTCTTCTTGTATAACATCTATTGCCGCAACCAAAGAAGCTGCAGACTGAGGAGTCATAGCTGTGGAGAACATATAAGAACGAGAGTAATAATGTAATAAGTTTATCAATTTCTTAGATCCACATATATACCCTCCTACACTTCCTAGACCTTTGCTAAAAGTACCAGCTACCACATCTACTTTCCCTTCTATATTAAAATGTTCTGGTGTTCCTTTGCCTGTAGCACCTATCACACCTGAAGCATGAGCCTCATCGACCATCACATAAGCATTGTACTGATGAGCTAACTCCACAATCTTATCAAGTGGTGCAATATCGCCATCCATGGAATAAACTCCATCTACAATCACAAACTTGGTTCTAAAATTCATATTGCTTTTCAATATATGCTCTAGTGATTCCAAATCATTGTGCTTAAAGTATTTCACATTTGTATTAGCACAACCATCAATAATACTGGCATGAACATACATATCAAGAATTGCCAAATCCTTTTCTTTAAGCATGGCCAAGACAGTACCGCAATTGGAACCAAATCCTGAAGAATATAAAATAGCGGCTTCACAACCTTTCATTTTGGCAATTTTCTCTTCCAATTCGATGTGAATATCAAGCGTACCACCCAACAGAGGTACACTTCCAGCACCTGATCCGTATTTCAAAACGGCATCTACGCCCGCCTGAATGGTTCTTGGATGTTTCGTCAAATTTAAATAATCATTGGAAGCCATAAATATCATCTCACGCTCCAATCCAGAACACTTATCTTGAATACTTACGGTAGCACCACTACCTGTGGTAGATACTCTGCGATAAAAATGATGGTTGGTGTCATGTAAATAACCAACAAAATCAGCAAAAATTTCAGCTCTCTCAAAAAGATTGCTATCCTCAATGTCTAAAAAATCAATCAAACTCGCTTTCGAAAAATCTAATGTTTCCATATTGTTATTTATTTAATGTGTTTATCATCAATTAGTCACCATTCATACTAAAATCAGCATATAATTATCACAGACGAGACATGTAATCGAACAAATAAAACTACTTTGTAAAATAAATATATTTGTGTGAATGGAATGGCTAAAATATATAATATTTATCAATAATTTGATTTATTAAAATATATTTTCATAAAATATTAAATATCCTGACCCCACAAAAAGGGTATTTTTATATAAAAATAGCAAACAAGACGATTATAATTTGAAAACTATTTGCAAGAATCCCTATTAAAATGAGAACATTTGGGCAATCATTATCCATTAAAATTGATTAATTTTGTCGTTTATACTTTGTGAATTAAATAATTGAGTTCACTGCCATTATTTTAAAAACTACACGAATGACAAACACTCCAGCCCCGAAAAAAAAGGTACTCTTCATTGATAGAGATGGTACCATTATTATAGAACCAGCTATTACATTCCAAGTGGACAGAGTTGACCAAATAGAATTTTTGCCTTCTGTGATTAGAAATTTACATTTTATTCGCCACAAACTGGACTTCGAATGGGCGTTAGTAACCAATCAGGATGGACTTGGCACTGATGTGTATCCTCAAGAAAACTTTGATGCTGTGCAGACGATGTTTCTATCCATCTTGAAAAACGAAGAAATTGAATTTGATAAAGTGTTTATTGACAAATCCTATCCAGAAGACAATTTACCTACTCGTAAACCAGGAACAGGCATGCTGACAGAGTATTTCTCTGAACAATACGACTTAGCAGGTTCGTATGTAATAGGCGACAGGATTACAGATGTACAATTGGCCAAAAACCTTGGTTGTAAAGCCATATTTATCAGCGATAACATGGAAATTGTCCAAAATCAAGGATTGGAATCTTCACTGGCTCTACAAACCCAAGACTGGAATGCGATAGCCGAATTCTTATTTGCTGGCGAACGCACTGCCACTGTAAAGCGAACTACCAAAGAAACAGACATTTATATCCACATCAATCTAGATGGATCAGGAAAATGTGTAATTGATACTGGCTTGAAATTCTTTGATCACATGCTGGAACAAATAGGTCGCCACTCGGGTAGTGACCTCACCATCCAAGTCAAAGGTGACCTCGAAGTGGATGAACATCACA
>CAIUKZ010000024.1 GCA_903899865.1 uncultured Bacteroidales bacterium
AAATATATTAAAAAATAATAACGATCAAGCTCCAACAAATCATAGTGTCTCAATGTGGAGAACTAGAACTCAAGCACTTTCTATATTGCCAAAAAATATAAAATTAATTTTATCTAGACCAGATTTGCAATGGCTCGAAGAAATGATTATTCCAGATTCAGGATTAGATGTAATTGGCCAGAGTGGGATATTTGATGATAATTACTTTGCTGGCTCATTAGAGGAAATTTCAATATTAAAAAATATTTATTTTCAATATTCTAATATTTGCAATAAATATAATATATCTTCAGACACACACACTGTACTTGAACATTATCTAACAAATGAATGTGATAATTTAAATTTATTAAATCCAAATTATTCAAGATATTTAATATTAAATTCACAAAGTGGCAAATATAGAACAAATTGATTATGTATAAATTTAATTATCAAAACCTTGAGATTAGAAAATGCTTGATCAAAATAAATTATATGAATCGCTCCTGTCTTGGATAGACAATAATACATCCCGAGTTTCCATCGCTCAAAATATTGCAAATAGAATAAAAAATTTAAATTTAATTAATTCATATCGCAAGCTTCCATTTGAAATTGTTCCTGCCGACAAGGAAGCAAATGATTTTAAATTAACTGTATTTTTAGATCATCCTAAGAAAGGCTCTTGGGATTTAGTTGTTTTAGATAATGGAATTTCACTTACAAATTTAGACAAGCCTGAAGAAGCATATGAATTAAAAACTTATGAAAATATTTTTGATTTTATTGATGGCTTTAACGATGATGATTCAAAAATTTATCATGAATTCCAACTTGCTGTTGAAGCCAGAAATTACACAATAGTAAATAAATTACTATCATCACAGCTTAAGAAATATCATGAGGCTATTGATTCTGAAATCAAAGCAATCAAAAAATTTCTCACCACCACAGAAAACTCTGGTCTAACAAATCCAGCTGATGGCTCTGTTTCTTATCTCAACAGAGTTATGGGCAGATGGGATTTAGCTCTTCTTTGGTCACCTTGTCCATTCGTTGTTATATCAGATCCAGAAGCTACTGCCACATTGCAAGATAGAATTTATGATTTTAAAATTCTAGAGCAAGAGTCTTGTCAAGTAATTAATAATATGCAAAAACTATGTGTGATGTCAGATATGGACATTGAAATTCGCACTGATAGCAAAGAAACAGAAATGGATGCGCCAGGGTGGGTTACATTAGATGAATTAGGTATACCAAAGATTGGTCCACTGATTCACGCAGTCAAGATAAATGCATATTCCAAATTTGAAGGTAATCTCCGTAAGGAGCAACCATTTAGCAGATTGATACTATAAATGAAAATTGCTGTATGTGGCTATTATGCCAAAAATAATTTTGGTGACGATATGATGGCTGATTGCTTGTCAGAAGTATTATCTTCTGGCGGTAAACACACAGTGAGAGTTTATTCTGATACTGCGAATTTAAAAGTATATAATTATAAAAATCATTCACACCTTGACAACGACATTATTGTTATTGGCGGTGGTGGAGATCG
>CAIUKZ010000025.1 GCA_903899865.1 uncultured Bacteroidales bacterium
AGACATCAAGAAATGAGTGTAAATGGCTATAAGAGTTTGGCTGGATTTTCATTTGGTGCCGGCATCAAACTCTACAAATTCCAAGTTGGATTTGCGTGGACTCAATTTCAACCGGGGATTAACTCCTACCAGTTTTCGATCAACACATCTTTGAATGAATTTAGAATGTAATAGTATGTCAAAAAAAATTGTAGTGGCAATAGATGGATTCTCATCCTGTGGAAAAAGTACGATGGCCAAAGAATTGGCACGTACAAGTGGCTATATCTATGTGGACACAGGCGCCATGTACCGAGCAGTTTCACTTTACTGTATCGAAAATGGACTGATGACAGATACCGACATGGATGTACATGAACTAGAGAAACAGATGCCAAACATGCATATCTCATTTCAATCCTCCATTGAAGGAAAAACCGAGGTGTACCTCAATGGTGAAAATGTGGAGTCAAAAATTCGCACTTTAGCAGTTGCCAATGGTGCTAGTAGAGTTAGCACATTGGGATTTGTAAGAAGAGAGCTAGTACGCCAACAACAACTCATGGGACTCCAAAAAGGCATTGTGATGGATGGCAGAGACATTGGCACCGTGGTATTTCCAAATGCTGAATTGAAAATCTTCCTAACTGCCGCACCTGAAATAAGAGCCCAACGCCGCTTTGCGGAGATGACAGAAAAGGGTGAAAATCAGAGCTTTGAGGATGTATTGGCAAATGTGATTGAACGAGATGATAGAGACGTGAATCGAGCGGAAAGTCCATTGAGGAAAGCTGAAGATGCGATTGAAATAGACAATTCAACCATCACACTGGATGAACAGAGACAGATATTAAAAACATTGTTTGATCAAAAAGTGTTATAATTTGGCAATCAGCAGAACAACAATGAAGCACGAATCCAGACAATAAAGTGAGACGTATTACAAATTGAAAAATGCTGACCCTCCAACAAAACAACACATTCACAATCAAATACGGTATTAGAAGATATGCCAAACATAGAAATTGACAAAAAATCTGGCTTTTGTTTTGGCGTGGTCAATGCCATATCCAAAGCCGAGGAAGAACTATCAAAGGGTGAAATACTCTATTGTCTAGGTGATATTGTTCACAACGAACAAGAAGTAGAACGACTCACTCAAATGGGATTGATTACCATTGATCATGAGCAATTCAAAAAGCTTAAAAATGTAAAAGTGCTACTACGGGCTCATGGCGAGCCACCCAGCACTTATGAAACGGCCGAAAAAAACAATATCACACTTGTAGATGCTTCCTGCCCTGTGGTACTCAGACTGCAAAACCGAATAAAAACCAGTTTTGAAACCAAACCCGATGACAGCACCCAAATAGTCATATATGGGAAAAATGGACATGCTGAGGTGAATGGTTTAGTGGGACAGACAAACAACGAAGCCATTGTAATTGAAAACGAACAAGACCTTCACAAAATTGACTTCTCAAAAAATATTCGCCTTTTCTCACAAACCACCAAATCGCTCAGTGGCTTCCAACAGCTAGTAGAAACCATTTCCAAAAAGATAGACAAATCAGCAAATTTTCAACATCATGACACAATTTGCCGTCAAGTAGCGAACAGAATGCCAAATATTACTACCTTTGCAAAAGAAAATGACATTATCATATTTGTAAGCGGAAAGAAGAGTTCTAACGGCAAAGTGCTGTATGAACACAGCAAGAAAATCAACCCAAACACCTTTATGGTATACGACCCTGAAGAAGTGCTGGATCTAGACATCGACTTAACAAAAAAGATTGGAATATGTGGTGCAACCTCCACACCCAATTGGCAAATGGAAGAAGTAGCCAAAAAGCTTCATAACTTGGCAGCCGTTTCAAAAAAATGAAAAATGAGAAATGAAAAAAGAACAGTTTCTGTGATTTAGTATTGATGTGTTTTGACTATATTGTCGTGCATCATTTTTGATTTTTCAATTTTTAATTTTGTGTCCTAGTTAGTAAAAATTTTCTCATTCGCTATGGAATCTTAAAATCTCTGACAGTGTACTTTCAAAAACCAAAAATTATCATTTAATTCACATAAAGAAAACTTATTCAAACAAAAACACAAATGAAGTACGCAATTAATTGTATCGGAGTGCTCACCTCAGGTGGCGACTCCCCAGGAATGAATGCAGCTGTTAGATCAGTAACTCGTGCTGCCATTTTCAATGGCATTCGTGTAAAGGCCATCTATCGTGGCTACAAAGGACTCATTACGAATGAGATTGTAGAGTTCCAATCTCAGAATGTAAGCAACATCATCCAACAAGGAGGCACCATTCTAAAAACAGCCCGCTCGGCTGAATTCAGAACTCCTGAAGGCAGGAAACTGGCTTATGACAACATGGTTAAAAACGAAATCGATGCTTTGGTGGTGATTGGTGGCGATGGCACTTTCACTGGTGCTCGTATTTTTGCTCAAGAGTACAATGTGCCCATCATCGGTCTTCCGGGCACCATAGACAATGACCTCTATGGAACAGACTCCACCATTGGGTATGACACCGCTATGAATACCATTGTAGAAGCTATTGACAAAATCAGAGACACTGCATCGTCACACGAGCGCCTGTTTTTCATCGAAGTAATGGGACGTGACGCTGGATTTTTGGCACTCAATAGCGCCATTGCTTGTGGATGTGAGGCTGCCATCATTCCAGAGCGAGAAACCAATGTGGATCAACTGGACACATTTATTAAGAACGGGTTTAGAAAATCAAAAAACAGCAGCATGGTAATTGTTGCGGAAAGTGAAAAAACAGGCGGCGCCAATGAACTAGCAGAAAGAGTGCGAAAAGAACATCCCGAGTATGATGTGCGAGTAACTATTTTGGGACATATACAACGTGGTGGATCTCCATCGGCTTATGACAGAATACTAGCAAGCAGAATGGGTGTAGCTGCAATAGATGCATTGATGGATGAGCAACGAAGCATCATGATAGGAATAGTAAATGATGTCATAGTTCATGTGCCATTCAACAAAGCCATCAAAGACGACAAACCATTAAATGATGAACTCGTAAGCGTTCTACAGATATTATCGCTTTAGAAAAGCTTACAAAAAGCAAAGAAGGCTATTTGGATGATTTACTTCCAAATAGCCTTCTTTGTATTAAACGCTACTACTTCCTAAAAAAGCCCTCTGGCAGTTCAGATAACTCCAACTTCTGTCCATCAAAATACGGAAGTGGGTCAATGCTGTTGGCAGGTGCTAATTCTTCTAATACCTTTATTTCTGTACGTCTATTAAACCTATGTGCAGTCTCCTCACAGTCTTGCGCATCCTCTTCACATTTCACTTTTGGCATTGATTCACCATAACCTTTGGCTGTAATTCTTGAGGCATCAACCCCTTGTTTGAGCACATAGTCAACGGCAGCATTCGCTCTTTTACGCGACAATTCCTCGTTGGATGCTTGAGACCCTACATTGTCGGTATGCGAACCAAGCTCCACCACAATGGGGAAATCTTTGAGTATCCTTACCAATTCATCCAAAGGAGCTTTGTTTTCACTCGTAACTTTCCATTGATTGGAAGGGTAGAGCATATCCTCTAGTTCCCATTTTTCTTTAGGTGCTTTTTCAAGATAAATCGGTTTGGGTACGTCAAAGGTGATATCACGTCCACGGTTAGTAAATACCTTGATTTTCATTTCGAGGTCTTTGCAATCCTCCTCAACAGCTTTTATAACATATTCACCCAGATCTTTGACATCAAAAACATATTCACCATCCTCAGCAGTCTTTCTTACCATCACTTCACCAGTACGTTTGTTCAACAGAAACACGGTAGCTCCGTGCAGGGGACTTTTAGTAGACCGATCTTTGACATAACCTTTGATGTGATGAAAGCGAGTTTGAACCGCATATTCAAATTTGTAGATATTGTCATCTCCTGTACCTCTGTCAGATGTAAAATAACCTGTCAGTGCCGTAGAATCCTGAATCCATCCAAAATCATCACTGCTTGAATTGATAGGAAACCCTATGTGTTCGGGCTCGGCACTCGCAGTAGCAGCGCCAGCAATGGTTGTTTTATAAATATCCAACCCGCCAAAACCAGGCAGACCATCAGAACTAAAATACAGATTTCCATCAGCCGATAGGTAGGGGAACACTTCATTACCAGGAGTGTTGATATTAGCAGATAAGGGACGCGGAGAGGACCATCTTTCACTAACTGATTTCCGTTGACTAAAAAACAAATCATACTCACCTTTACCACCAGGCCTATTGCTACTAAACACCATCAATGTTCCTTTCTTATTTACAGCTGGGTGCATGTCTGAGTACTTTGCTGAGTCAGCAAAATCGATGCGATGATAATCGACCACATTGCCATTGGCGAAAACCCCTTCCATCAAACACAGACTATTCAAAGTGTCAATTTTACCATTTATTTGGGTGTTGGCAGTAAAATACACTCCCCCCTTGGCATCAAAAGCAGCTGTTGAAACATTAAATTTCAACTTAGATAAACCATTGACCAATGATTTTTTCTTAACACTGTCGGTGCCTACGTATCGAATACCTCTAGTAGGAGTTTGAGGATCAAAGTCGGGTTGGGCATCGCTCACAACCAATACAGGTGAAAACTTCTTTAATTTTGAAACACCTACCTGAGTAACAAAGCCATCCATATCCAAGTTTTTATGCAGGGTCTTATAGCTAATGTCTTTCAGGGGTGTAATCCATAATTTGGAGTACGAACGTCCATCCCAGTCAAACGCTCTTTGCATTTTCAAGGAAGGGCTATTGGATGTGTACACAAAATAGTCCCCGACAATAGCGGGTGCATACTCTCTAAAATCGGTATTAAGGCATAAGATACTAATCCTCCAATCCACCGTGTCACCTTTGAGGATATTAATAGAATCTTGATTTTGATACCCTCTTGCTTTTTCCTCATAGTTTGGAACACCTGCAAGCCAACTATTGGCGTTTTTGTATCTGCCTAGACGGGCATACATATCGGCAATACGCACTCGGAGTCGGTCATTAATGGCCTTTGGCTTCACCTTTGACAACAAGTACAAGAGTGATTCTGCACGCTTATACTCTCTCATCTGCCAATAAATATCAATAAGTTTTCCTATCACATCATACCGTTGACTGGTGGTGTTGTTTCTCAAAAATGTCTCATAACACTCTGATGCTAACACATAGTTCTGATTAGCAGTGGCTTTGTCACCTTTTATGATCAATTCATCACCCGAATTTTGTCCAACAAAAGATGATTGAATAGCAGCAGAAAGGTGAATAGAAAAAGCGAATGATAACACTATCAGCAAAAACAAACGAAAAAAAGTAAGTTTATACGTGAATTGGCGATTCATACTATAGGTTTTCAAAATGAAAATTCGGACTATATTGATTAAAAGACTAGGGAGATTAGTAATATCTTGGTGATAAGATATTAGAACGTCTGGTAGGAGTTACAAACTCATATCTGAGCATGATTTCGTGGGTGGCACCAGCATATTTATTCAACAGAGAAATAGAGTAATCATACGCATAACCCAAACGAATAAAGTTCGAGATTTGAAACTCCGCCATTCCCACAATGGAACTGTTGGAACGGTAGCTAAACCCTAGTCCCACAGTATTTTGAATCCAAGCCGTAAGGTTCATATCTGCCTGAAAAGATGAGGTAGGTGCACCAACTGATTTTAATAAAACCGATGGTTTCAAATCCAGGTATTCATTCACAGAAAAGTTATAGCCAGCACCTAAGAAATAATGAAAATTCTGACCAAATTTATTTCCGGTTTGGTTCGGATTATTTATATCGGGCCTAGTGCCAAGTAAGGAAGGTATGGAGAAATTGACATACCAATTGTGGGCAGAATACAACATACCGAAACCTGCAGTTGGGAGTATTCTATTTGCTTGATTTGAAAATGCAACATCATTATTGGAAATCTGATTTCCTGCAATATCTTTTCCAAAATCAAGTTTATTTGGATCAATGGAATAGGCAAGTACCCCACCACTCAATCCAAATGTCAGAGAAGTGGTTTCAAAGGGTAAGCGATAGGAATAAAATGCCTGAAGTCCCGATGTGGTTTCTGCACCCAACTGATCATTGTAGAACTGTGCGCCATAACCCACATTGGATTCGTTGCCACGCCTATCCCATGACAATGTGGTAGTAACGGGAGCTCCCTTTATTCCCATCCATTGATTGCGATATAATGCTGTCAATGAGTTCATCCCCCTATGTCCTGCGTAAGCAGGATTGACATTTAACATATTGAACATGTATTGAGAATACATAGGCATTTGAACGCCTTCCGCCCGTAGCACAGAGCTTGAGAAACATAAGCCCAACAAACACCAAAGAAAGTACTTCATGGTATCTTTTAAATTTAAAATCATTTTTAGTTTTGTGATTATCATTATATTCTATATTAGCGTTTAAGGGTAATATATCCTGTATATTCTTTAGCTGTTGATCCAGTATTAGTAGTTACTTTAATAACATAATAATATGTACCAGCCAGCAAGTCTTGACCTTCCATAGCTCCAGACCCCTTGCCATCCCATTCTCCTTCGAAATTGTTGTTTTCATAAACCAGTGTTCCCCATCGGCTGAACACTTGCAGTTTAATACTTTGAGATGGTGATTTCTTAACTGCAAATTTATCATTTGTGCCATCACCATTTGGCGAGAATGCACTAGGGATAGCCAGTTCAGAAGGTTCAACTTTAATCACCCCTCCTGCAGGAACACTTCCACAACCACCAGTAAGATTAATTACATAGTTAAATATACCTTCGACGGTAGGTGTACCTTTTATGATGATGATGCTATCCTTCCATTCTCCAGCCACTCCAGTGGGTAGTTCTACGAATGTAGCACCATTAGCACCAGTTGTTTTAAACGTAATATCAGTTATTTTATTACCTACTTCGAGAGTTTGTGCATCAGTACCGATAGCAGAAGTGAGTAAAATGGTGTTATTCACCACTGCACGAATCACCACTGAGTTAGTAGGCAATGAAGTACACCCTGCATCATTCGTAACGGTGAAAGTGTAGGCACCAGGAGTCAATCCTGTGAACGAACCCTTAGTTCCAACCCCACTGATTATCTTCTTGGAAACAGTTTCGGTAAGCGTCCAAACACCAGTTGCTGGAAGTCCTGAGACATGTACAGTGCCTGTAGCAATGCTACAAGTTGGGTGTGAAATGCTATCGACCACAGGAACTGTTGGAGCAATAGGTTGTGCTTTGATGGTCACCACTGTAGCTGGCGACACACAGCCTCCGACACTTTTGATAGTGACCGAATAACTATTGGGCGTTAAATTGGTAAACACGCCAGTAGTATTCTTATAATCTACCCCATCAACACTGCAACTATCACCTGCTGTGAGATTCTTAATGGTTATGCTGTTGTTGCTCGAAGCACATGTTGCCTGAACAGTATCAACCAATGGTGCAACTGGTGTAACAGGCTGAGCATTGATTACTTCAGTAGTTCCTGTTGTCACACATGTATTGTCCGTCAAACTTCTTACTGCAAGAGTATAATTACCTGGAGTTAATCCAGCGAATGTTTCACTTGCTTGATAGGCACCTCCCACACTGTATTCCACACCAGCCTGAGTAGTGATTACGATAGTTCCTGTTGCAACGGCACACGTTGGCTGTGTGATACTACCCA
>CAIUKZ010000026.1 GCA_903899865.1 uncultured Bacteroidales bacterium
AGTATTGAAGCCCAGGGTTCTAATCTGATCATTACCTTATCCAACGGTACCGTGCAAACGATTCCTTTTCCAGTATCTCAAAAGGCCAATGATCACTCCAACACGTTAATCTATTCTTCCAAAGGTTTTTAATATGAAAAAAATAATATTTACCGCCATCATTTATTCTATGTTGTCTCTTGTTACAACAGCTCAAAATAACTTAACATTCAGCCAACCACTACTCATAACAACAGGAACGGTGCCGGCGGGTAAGGCCTGGAAGTTAGAGGGCTTGGTTTATTCTGATGCTCCTCACAATCTAGCTTCGGGAATTGGAGGTAATGTAGCTACCTACAAAATCAACGGGCAAACCTACCCCGCACGCAAATCCTCTTCTTTTCAGACCTCTACTAGCGCAGGAAATGGGGTTTCGCAGTCTGCCATGGCTTATACTTGGGAAATGTCCTTTCCTATTTGGTTTCCTGCGGGGACCATCATTGAGATAGGTAGTTCTGTTGCCTTTTTTTCTATTTTGGAATTTACCATTGAGGCTCCATAGAAAACGGCCTGTTATGAAGTTTTGACCGAAACCTGAATATCAAAAAGGTATTTTGTAATGTCGGTATTGATAAATCAACATTTTGCATGGGTTCACTTTTCAATAAATAAGGATTGGATAAAGTTCCTGCTGTAACGATATCTACCCCCTTTTTTAATTGAGCTCTATGCAATGATTTGTTTCAAAAAGAATTTGAAGGCTGCCAAAATTGTGGGGTGGTAAAAAAAACTGTATCTATGAAATAGAGGACTTCATTTTTGGTAAGCACATTTTCATCGTGTAAATCTTCAATGATAATTCCAAGCTCATCATGTATGTAATCATTGTTTCGATTATTGCGAAAACCATTTGCCGCCATAAAAGTTTTTACATGCAAGATATCAGTGACCTCAGTGGTTGAGACAAAATTCTGTTGGATAACACAATAGAGTTGGTCTCCATCGATTGTGAATCCCAATATTTCATAAGCCGTATCTGGGAAGAAATAATTGTGGAGTAAAAGGTTTTGAAAATAATCTAACCAGCAGGAATAATAAATGGCATCGTTGAGTTTGATAACATGTCGTGTATCTTTTAGGTAAACACGCTGCTCTGCTCCTTCGCTCACGTATTGACTGAAATCAAGATTATTCAGCCAAAGGTGATGTGCGGTGATAAATGAAATTAATCTCTCTTCTTCTTGTTTTTTGAAACGCTTTTGATCTTCAAACGCTCGGCTTGTTCCCGAGCAATTGCTAAGGTAACCGGTAATTGATTGGAGAGTTCCTCCAAACCTAACTGAGCTCTTTCCTGAAAGGACATGTTGTAGTTCATTGCGTAGAATTTGAACGTTCATTTACAAAGATAGGGAATCAACATGCAAACTTTTCATCAAGGCCTGCATGAAGATCAAAGATAGACCAAGTGCATGAAGAATGTACACAACAAACCTCTATATTTGGTATATGAAACAACTCCTCACTTTTCTGTTACTAGTCATTTCAGCAATCGTATTTTCCCAAGCACCTCAAAGCATCCCCTATCAAGCCGTTGTCCGTAATACAGACGGCAGCACCATGGCCAATGCTGCGGTGACCATCACTTTCAAGATTCATGACAATAACGCTACGGGAACGGTGGTCTATGAAGAGACGCACGCTACCACCACCAACGCGCAGGGATTGGTGAGTTTGAATGTGGGAGGAGGAACGGCCGTGACAGGTACATTTAGCGGAATCCAATGGGGAACCGGAAGCAAGTTTTTGCATGTGCTGATGAATGCGGGTAGTGGTATAGTTGATTTGGGAACCCAGCAGATGATGTCTGTGCCGTATGCGTTGTATGCTGAGGAGGTGAATGTTCGGGTGAGTGTAACGGGCGATAGTTTGTTCATTGGAGATCAGGTGAGCATTGTGCCTGGGGTGAGTGCGGCTAATGATATTGTAATTGGAGACAACTATGAAGGAGGATTTGTCGCTTATGTTTTACAGCCCGGTGATGCTGGGTACGATGCAAATCAGCGTCATGGATTAATCGTTTCGTTATCAGATTTAGGAACTGCCCAATGGGGCTGTGATGGTACATTTGTAATAGGAACGGACTACGGATTGGGGTTAGGTCAACAAAATACAAACGCAATCATCTCCTATTCCTGCGGACTAGGAAATACAGCAGCCAACTTATGCAGTAACTATTCTTTTCAAGGCTTAAGTGATTGGTTTCTTCCGAGTTTTGATGAGTTGATGCTGGTTTATACCAATCTCAATAACATTGTCAGCTTCTCCTATGATTCATATTGGACTTCAACGCAAGAAAGTAACGGATGGTCGAAATCAATAGGTTTCGATAATAATGGAAGTAATGGACACTCCACGAAGGATGCTATTTTAAAAGTTAGAGCGG
>CAIUKZ010000027.1 GCA_903899865.1 uncultured Bacteroidales bacterium
CAGTATGCCCAGGATGAGCCTTAATAAATGCCTCAAAATCGACCGCAGGACAACTATCGGCTAACGAACAACCTGCATTCATATCAGGTACCAATACTTTTTTAGAAGGAGAAAGAATTTTGGCTGTTTCACCCATGAAATGAACACCACAGAGCACAATGATATCAGCATCTGTATTTGCTGCCCATTGAGCCAAAGCTAGACTATCACCTACATAATCTGCTATGTCTTGAATATCGCCCATTTGGTAATAATGAGCCATTATCACTGCATTTTTTTCTTTCTTTAAATGATTGATGGAGGCTATGAGTTCTATTTTATCCATTTCTGAAGTTTTGAAAACTATATTAATATTATTCTTTTAAATTTTAAAAAAACTATTTAAAGATAATAATAGGATGTTGATAAGGTTAATAAGAATTTTATCAAAACCTTGTTTTATATCCTTATGAAAGTTTGAGTTTAGTTTGTAAACAAATTGGAACGAATTATTCCTTTGAATGAATGAATATTACAAACTTTATTAACACATTGTTTATAACTGCAAAGTTAAAAAGTTTTTATGAATGGGTATACTGATAAGTATGAATTTAGTGCTTAAAAATACAACATGAAAAAAGGCATAACTATTTTGGTAGTTTCAATTATCTATATAAGGAGATTCACTTATGATAGTTGCAAATTTAGTTGTAATATTTTTGTCATATATTCTTAATGAGTTTTCAACATATTTTTAATAGTTTATTAATACATCAAAGACTAACAATCCATATATTGTTAGTCTTTGATAATGAATTAAATACGTCAAAACGCTATCATTGTATAGCAAAAGTAAGGATGACAGATAGAAATAGTTTACAGAATTATTGCTAATGTCATTAAGCGTACAGCAATCCTACTATCCATACAGACAATCGTGTAGGTAGAACTTTAAACAGCCAGTTGAATATTTTGTATTCTATGCCAGGAATGACAGTGAAACACATTTTGTTTTTATAAACTTGATTTACCATTTTTTGAGCTACAAATTCAGCTGGACGACCATTTTGCTCATCCTTTTCCATACGAGCTATGGATGCAGTCATTTTTTTGTAATAAGGAGAATTGGTATTTTGAGCTTTTTCAGCAAATTTGCGTGCTGCAGTAAAGTCTGTTTTTGTGTCGCCAGGCAGTACAGTACAACATTGAATACCAAAAGGTTTTACTTCTAAACTTAATGCTTTCATAAAAGTGAGAAGAGCTGATTTGCTAGCGGAATATAAAGTTTGAAAAGGGATAGGGATTACTCCAGCTACTGAAGAAACTGCAATCACTTTACCATATCCTTGCGATCTGAAAACAGGAAGACAAGCTTGGATGGTTTTGACTGCTCCAAAAAAATTGGTTTCAAACTGATATTTCACTTCTTCCGATGAAATGTCTTCGATAGCACCAGCAATTCCATTACCAGCGTTGCAAATCACGGCATCCAATTTGCCCTTTTGCTTGATAATGTTTTCAACAGCTGATTTTAAGCTTATTTCATCGTTAACATCCAATGCGATGTTGATGATTTCGCCTTCACCAGATGATGATTTCTTATTGTCGCCACCTCTGCGTGATGCGGCATAAACCGTAGCTCCAGCGTCCATTAGTAAATTGGCAGCTGCTAAACCTATACCTGCACTAGCCCCAGTGAGTAATACTACTTTTGTTTCCATAAATGTTGATAATTTTTTGTACAAAGATACAGAATTATCTGATAGCTATTAAGAAAAATATATTACACTTACTAAATAGAAATCAAAATGTTATGATTCATCTTTGTGCGTTTTTAATAATAGTTTTTTATAGCATCTAGAGGTTGAAGCTACTGATCACCTATTAGACATTTGAAAATGAAGCGACCCTACAGGAGAGTTGAATATTTAACGTACTTTTGCAATTTGATATCATTGTTAAATGCTTAATATAATTGGAAATGAAGGTATTGGTTACCGGTGCTAATGGGCTGTTGGGTCATCATGTAGTACCTAATTTGCTTTCTAAGGGTCATTCAGTCAGGTTATTGATTAGAAGTGAAAGGAATATCCATTTTGATAGAACAGGTGTAGAGACTGTAATTGGAGGTTTTGGTGATGAATCTATACTCAATCAAGCGCTAATAGGATGTGATGCAGTGATTCATATTGCTGCTATGATAAGTCATGTTGAAACTGATTATTCTGTATTTCACCGAATTAATGTCAACTCAACCATTGCATTGTTCGAAAAATCACAGTTTATGGGTGTCAAGACCTTTGTGTTTATTAGCACGTCAAATACAGTGGCTAATGGCAAGGGTTCGAAGCTGGGAACAGAAGATTTACCGATTGCATTTCCATTTTCCGATTCGATGTACGCTCAGAGTAAGTGGAAGGCTGAGCAGGAGTTGTTAGCCAGATTAACACTTGGTTCAATGAAATTGATCATCATCAATCCATGTTTTATAATAGGTGGGTTTGACACCAAGCCTAGCTCAGGTAAGCTGATGTTGATCGGCTACAAGAAACGAATATTATTAATTCCAAGTGGCGGAAAAAATTTTGTATCAGCAGACAATGTTTCTCAGGTGATATGCAATGCATTGGGCAAGGGTAGGAGTGGAGAGCGTTATTTGGTGGCGGGTGAAAATATGAGTTTTAAAGATTTTTTTGAGTTGCAAGGTAGTATTTGTAATTATCAACAATGGATAATTCAATTACCAAATTGGGTGCTTAGAATAGGAGGAATGGTGGGTGACTTGCTCCTTAAACTTGGAGTAAGCACAGAATTTACTACTGTGAATATCAACCAGTTGTTAGTACAAGAATATTATTCAGGAGCAAAGGCAAAGTCGGAGTTAGCCCTAGAAGATACAAATCTAAGAAAGTCGATAGAGGGAGCCATTCTTTGGTTCAAACAGCAGGGTGTAATTTCTTAGTTATTTTATTTTAACCCCATTGAAAATGATGTTTACGCCATCGGTTTTCAAATCTAACTTTGAAACATTTAAAGAGGGCTGGGTGATAGTAATATCAGAGCTATGCCAACTTGGGTTATGGGTTTCTGACGAATTGTAGATGGCAATTAACGCATAGTAGTTGGAGTTTCCTATTGTGTTAGAATCAATTCTTGATGAAGTTGCAGCCTGAACGAGGAAGGCAAATTTTGAATTATCGTGAATATTATTGTGAGTGACGGCTATGTTTTTTGCTTCATATTTAGCAGTGATTGCCTCTGGCCAGATCCATGTTTCGGTACTTGTTTGTCCGCAAGCGATAGCAGCATTTCCGCAGTTATACACCTCATTGTTAGTGATTACACCATTTATTGAACCACCTTTAACCACAATTCCCATGCCTGTACTGTTTTTAATATCATGAACTTTGTTGCCACTTACAGTAAAATTTTTAACCCCTACTAGGTCTATTCCTTGTTCGCTATTGGAATAAGAAATGTCATTATTTAAAATTTTCACAGAATCAGCACCACCGATATGAATACCGTCTTTTGCGCCAAGATTGGTAATTTTGTTGTCTTGAATAATGATACTTTGCGCAATATAGCTAAAATCACTCGATTCTTGACCAATTTGTATGCCACCTTCTATGCTAAAATTGCTAATACTAACATTGGTCACACCCCATCCTGTAATGCAGTATTTGGAAGTAAGAAGAGGCTTAATGATGGCACCATGTTTTTTGGTAGAAATGAGTTTAATGTTTGGTGAAAGATAGATGTTTTCATAATAGGTTCCTGGTTCTACGTTGATGACTCCACCACTGTCCTTGAGTAAATAGATGGCATCTTGAATATTTCCACTGCCTAATACTAAATAGCTGCCGTCGGCCTGTTTTATAGGTTTAGTTTCAATTTCTTCTTTCTTGCAAGCTACCAAGCAACAAATAATGAGGAAGTTGAATATGTATTTTTGGTTCATGATATTGTATTTTTGGGTGTTAGTATCATTATTACAAAGCTAAAAATTTTATTGGAACAATTGCAATAATTGAATTAGTTTTTATTAAAAAGTCGATTATATAAATTGTAGTATCTTTGCTATTAATGTTTTTGGGATTTGAGATCTAATCCCTCACTAATTTGATAATCAATGAAAATACTGGTCAAAACATTTATTCAAATCTTTACGTTTATTACATTTATATGCAGAGATTAAAGCTACTTATCTTATTTGTCATCCATTTTTATCCGATGTATTCTCAGATAAAAATGGATCATTATGCCGAAGTGGGTAAAACCATGATGTCAAATGGTGTTTATTCCAATGTGAGCACATTGGTAGAAGCAAGTTACAACTATGTACATATCCATGGTGGCGCATTGCTATCGGTCATTAATCCTCAAGCTGGATTAATCAATACTATGACTGTAGGAGTAGGAGGGGAGTTTCAAGTTAAGAACTTCAAAATGAAAATGGACGGGTTCTATCTTTGGAAGCCGATTTCTGAGAATCTGAGAGAGTATAATGGTGGTATTATTGCTAGTTCAAGGTTCCAACACTTCGGGGTCAAACTAGGAGTGAATACAAGGGTTTATGGACTATCAAAGGCTGCAACGATGAACTATCACTTGAGTGATACGGTGTCTACCTCCATCTGGGAGCCAGTGAATTTGATGTACCAGTTTTCATTCTATCAGCCACTGTCTGCCAAGTGCAATCTGGAAGTGAGAATTACCAATTATGATAAATACATGATTCTTCAGGAGACTAACCCGATGATTATGAGTAGAGTGGATTATGTAGTGACTTCAAAATTGAGGGTTTATGGAGAGTTGTATTATATGGAAGCGGGTTTGCTGAATATGCGGGTTAATTACTTTGGATACAATGGGAGAGGAGGGATAACATGGGAAATATAATCAAACGAATCAGCATTGTTTTTTCGATGGTAATTGCGCTGAGTGCATGCACCAATAGTACCATTGATCCTAGTGGATACTTCTATTCTACAGATAAAATCAACACCCGCTTTGACCAATCCGAACAGTGGAACTCAAATCATCCATTCAAGCAAGTAGTAAGCTCAACAGAAAATTATCAGCTACTGGTGGCGGCAGATAGCCATGTAGGACCGGTGCACAATCTTGAATTGTTTTTAAAAGAAGCCAAAAAGCCAGAAAATATGGCGTATGTGTTGGTGGGTGATGTGGTAACAGGCAAAGCGGAAGATTACATGAGATTGGATTCTGTGTTGCCAAAATACGAGGTGAAACCTGGGTTTATAATAGTCGGGAATCACGATTTATATTTTGATGGTTGGCAATCGTTTTACAAGTTATTTGGGTCGTCTGTTTACTATTTTACCGTTCAGACACCTTCGGCTTCCGATCTCTATATTTGCTTGGATTCGGGGAGTGGTACGCTGGGCGATAAGCAACTGGCTTGGCTTAAAAATGTGTTGGCAACTGTAAGACCTAATTGTAGAAACTGTGTGATTTTCACGCATGTCAACTTCTTTAGAAGCAGACATACGGGTTCGACCAATCCTTTGGTAACGGAGTTGGAAGTATTGATTGATTTGTTTCTTAAAAGTAATGTGAATATGGTGATGATGGGGCACGACCATGAGCGGTCGCTCAATCAGCTTGGCAACACCACGTATGTGACCATGGATGCATTGCTGGATGGACATCCTAAGGCAAGCTGGGTGAAACTGAATGTGAGTGGAAGTAAAGTGGGTTATGAATTTGAAGAAGTAAAATGAAATGATATCGGACTATTTAATTTTTTTTAGACATAAAGGTATGAGAGCAATTTTTTTTCTAATTATGTTTTCGGTTTTTGGGTTGATGAATTACTATGTTTCGCTAAGAGGATGGCAGGTATTATCAGCATTTGGAACATGGAAGTTTGTCGTTCCGGTATTAATCATTACCATGTTTATAGCATTTATGTCCACGATGATTTTTGGTGCTAATATGCCAGTGGGACTTGCGAAGGCTGTTTCATTCTTTGGTAATACATACGTAGTCGTACTTATGTATATGCTTCTTTCGTTTCTGGTGGTGGATGTGGTACGACTTATAAATTTGGTATTTCCATTCATGAAAAATGGAATGCTTGTATTCCGGTTTGGTACTTTCGTGTTGACCGTGGTGGGGATATCAATAGCTTTGGTGATAGGTAATTATCGGTTTAACCATCCACAAGTGGTGAAATTAAATATTAGCTCAGCAAAACCTAAGCAGAATAAGCATGTACGTATAGTGGCAGTGAGTGATATGCACCTTGGATTTTCGATAGACAAAGCCCGACTTCAAAGCTATGTGAAACTAATCAATGATCAGCATCCTGACGTGGTGCTTATGGCAGGTGATATTTCTGACCGCCCGGTGTATCCTATTGTTCGTCAGAACATGAAAGAGGAACTACGCTCTATCAAAACAAAACTTGGTGTATATGCCATCAATGGCAATCATGAGTATTTGTCGGAAACTCCATTGGCACTGTCTCCTTATTTGGAGGAGGCTGGCATCAAAGTGCTGCGTGACAATGTGGTGCTGGTGGATAGTAGTTTTTACATTGCAGGGCGGGATGACAGGATGAATCCAAACAGAAAAACGGTGCAAGCGTTGGTATCGGGACTGGATAGTAAATTGCCCATAATCATGATGGATCATCAGCCCTATCACTTGGAAGAAGCAGCAAAAAATGGGGTGGATCTACAACTTTCTGGACATACACATAATGGTCAGTTTTTTCCTGGCAATCTGATAGTTAAGCGCATGTATGAACTAGGCTACGGCTACCTAAAAAAAGGAAACACACATTACTATGTTTCCTCTGGATTGGGGATATGGGGACCACAGTATCGTATTGGCACTCAGTCGGAGATAGTAGTCATTGAACTTGATTACTAGTCGGATTACCTCTCCGATGTGGCTTTAGCCCTTCTGCTTCTGTAGATTTGACTCATGGCATATTTTGCTGCATTGGTTTGACGGATTTTTAAACGTTCGTCAGCAGGCAATGTGATGATTTCGGCGCATTCGTATGAGCAGCAGCCGTTGTATTGTTTTTTGCAGTCATCGCACTGGATGAAAAGTAAATGGCAGTCGTTGTTGGCACAGTTGGTGTGCGTATCGGCAGGTTTTCCACACTGGTGACAATGGGCTATGACCTGTCCGTCTATGGATTCGCCTAGGCGCTCATCAAACACAAAATTTTTGCCAATAAATTTGGAACTGAGGTTTAGTTTTTTGATTTGTTGGGCATATTCTATGATCCCGCCGTGAAGTTGTGACACGTTTTCAAATCCATTGTGAATAAGATACGCACTCGCTTTTTCGCAACGGATACCTCCTGTGCAATAGAGCAAAAACTCTTTGTCTTTCTCATCTTTGAATTTTTCCACCACGTCGATTATGGCTTCTTTGAACGTATCCGAATCGGGGCAATAGGCATTTTCGAACCTTCCAATTTCACTTTCGTAATGATTGCGCATGTCCACCACTATGGCATTGGGGTTTTGTACCGCTTCATGAAAGTCTAGTGCAGAAAGATGTGTCCCTACATTAGAAAGGTCATAAGACTTGCTGGGAAGCCCATCAGCCACGATGTAAGGGCGCACTTTGATGGTCAGTTTATAGAACGATTTTCCATTGTCCTCCACGGCGTATTTGATGGGCGTGTTGGTAAGTTCTGGAATGGCGTAAAGGAGTGTGAGAAATGTATCCAAATGATGAGAAGGCACGCTCATCTGGGCATTGATGCCTTCGTTGGCTAGATAAATTCTTCCAAAAACTTTTAGTTCAGTTAAATTTTTATACAGCTCATCCCTAAATTCTTTTGGATGTTCGATATCAAAGTATTGATAGAAGGAAATGGTTTTTCTATGCTCTGTTTCTTTGAAAAGCAATGCTTTC
>CAIUKZ010000028.1 GCA_903899865.1 uncultured Bacteroidales bacterium
GAATGCCACCGCTCGCAGTTTGGCGATATGCACACTGCAATAACAAAAGCGTTCAAAAAATACAACCTTTTTGGCTTTACAGGCACACCTATTTTCGCTAAAAATTCGAGCAGTAACAGCCGTGCCGACTTGAAAACAACTGCACAGGCATTTGGCGACAAGTTACACACCTACACTATTGTTGATGCCATTACAGATAAAAATGTGTTACCATTCCGCATTGATTATATTAGCACCATGCGAGAAGAAGAAAACATAAAAGATGAAAAAGTATGGAACATTGACAGAGAAAAAGCATTAAAGGACCCGAAGCGAATTTCAAATATCGTAACCTATATCCGCGAGCATTTTGACCAAAAGACCAAACGCAAAAGTTTCTATCAATTGAAAGACCGTCGATTAGCTGGGTTCAATTCTATTTTTGCGGTTTCGTCTATCGATGTAGCAAAAATTTATTACACTGAATTTCAGAAACAAATAGCTGGTTTGCCAAGCGATAAACAACTGAAAATTGCAACTATTTACAGTTTTAGTGCAAATGAAGAAGACCCTGAAATTGATGGAATTCTTGATGATGAAAATCCAGAAGATACAAGCAAATTAGACCAAAGTTCACGCGACTTTTTGGAGGCAACCATTCAAGATTACAACAAGATGTTTAAAATGAACTTTGATACTTCGAGTGATAAGTTCCAAAGCTATTATAAAGATGTATCAGAACGTGTTAAGAGCCGTGAAATTGACCTGCTCATTGTGGTCAATATGTTCTTAACTGGCTTTGATGCAACTACCATGAACACGCTTTGGGTAGATAAGAATCTGCGTTTGCATGGACTTTTGCAAGCTTTTTCACGCACAAACCGCATTCTCAACTCTATCAAAACCTTTGGGAATATCATTTGTTTCCGTAACCTTGAAAAAGCAACCAATGAAAGCATTGCGCTTTTTGGAGATAAAGAAGCAGGTGGAGTTGTGTTACTGAAAACCTACAATGAATATTACAACGGCTACAAAAAGGGAGATAAAGATATTCGGGGATATGTTGACTTGGTAAATGATTTACAGGAGAATTATCAGGTTGGCGAGCCAATTATTGGCGAACAAGCCCAAAAAGATTTTATCAAGTTATATGGTGCAATTTTGAAGGTAAAAAACATTCTTACCACTTTCGATGAGTTTGCAGGTAATGAACTATTGACCGAGCGCGATGTGCAAGATTACCACAGCATGTATATCAACCTTTACAACGATTTCCGTGGCAAAAATAAGGGCGACAACGAAAACATAAACGATGATATCGTTTTTGAAATGGAGCTGATTAAGCAAGTAGAAATCAATATTGATTATATATTGCAGTTAATTCGCAAGTATCACGACGGCCATTTAAAAGACAAAGAAATTGTAATAAGTATTTCTAAAGCCATTGATTCAAGTGTGGAACTCCGCAACAAAAAAGAATTGATCGAACAATTTATTGAATCGTTAACACCAACAACTAACGTTGACGATGATTGGCACTCATTTGTTGACGAAAAGAAGTTAGAAGAATTAGACAGTATCATTACAGAAGAAGTGTTGGACAAAGATGAAACATACAAATTTATCAATAACGCTTTTCGTGACGGCTTTATCCAGACAACAGGTACTGCACTCACAAAAGTATTGCCACCTGTTTCAAGGTTTACACCAACTGGCGACCGCACAAAAAAACGGGATACTGTACTCGAAAAACTAAGTGCATTCTTTAGTAAATTCTGGGATATATCGGGTGGAAAGTTTTTAAAAGAAAATTGATACATGCATGGGGAAGTAATGAAAAATTAGCAGCATGGGTAATCTCTGGAAACAACAAGGCATACCGCATAAAGGTTGGACAACAGTAAATGTGTACGATGTGCGGGAAGATGGTCAGTCGGAAGATGAAACCACTTACGAATCTTGCATGATGTGTGGTCACGAGAAAATTCGCTACGTGCATGTTGTTTCTCACCCCGATTATGGTGAAGAATTATCAGTGGGTTGCCAATGTGCCGAAAAGCTGACAGGTGATTATGAAAACCCACAGCGCAGGGAAAAAGAACTGAAAAACAAAACAACTCGGAGAACAAACTTTCTTAATCGGACTTGGAAAATTAGTGCCAAAGGAAATGAATATATTAATGTCGACAACCACAATATTCTTATAAAAGAAGATAGTACGACACACAAATTTACGGTCAAGATTGATGATACATGGGGAAAAAAGCACTTTGACACTACGGAACTTGCAAAAACAGCAGCGTTCAAAGGTATCGAGTATTTTAAGGAAAAAGGGGAATGGTAAAACTTATACAAATAGAAAACAAATAGAATTGACTCAAATAAACAAGTCCACCTATATCTAAAAACAAGCATAGGTTGACATTAAACAAAACAAACATAAAC
>CAIUKZ010000029.1 GCA_903899865.1 uncultured Bacteroidales bacterium
AGCTTTTAGTAGTTGTAAAGAAGAAATTGTGGTGTCTTCACCCATCACTATTGCCAGCAAAGACTCTGCAACAATCTCGGGGTTTGTAACAGCTGATTTAAGTCTACAAAAAGCAGGAAATGAAGGGGTGCCAGCAGGAACAAAACTGTTAGTTACAATTCCTTACACCGACTTAAATAAGAATATCAATACCTATTATATCACTGGCTCATGGCAGAAAATTATTGAAACAGTTGGCGATAGTGGTAAATACACTGTAAAAATCCCAACCAATTCAGAAGGTGTACGTGTTACGATTACTCCAATGCCATTTACATATAACCAAGTACAAGCGTACACAGGTGGATCACAAGTGCCTGCTTTGAAATTGCAGTATAGTGGGGCTTCCGCTAGTCAAAATTCTGTTGTATCAGGTCAGAATGCTTCAATCAATATAAATTATGGGATTACTTCTGGCAGCACTGTTGGTGTAGAAAAAGTATTAATATCAGGTAAAGTCAAAGCCGAGACAAATGCTGAAATAGTGGGACTAGAAAACTTACCCGATGGAACAAAAATTGTTTTTGCAACTACACCTGGCGTAGCTACTAAATGGGCTGATTCTACTACGGTACAAAACGGAGAATATTCCATGTATATTCCTAAAGGCATTAATATCACCTATACGATATCGACTATTATCAGTACTAGAGTTTTCGTGCCCGACAATGCAGATATCACAAAATCAATTTACAGGAATGAAGATAGACAATACAACATTACAAACACTATCAATAGTTCGTCGAATAATCCGAAGGTAGATATCACTACGATTTCTAGTGGAAATCAAATTGTAGCACCGACAGCTACTGCTGTTACACTTTCTGGAACAGTAATGATTAGTGGGGTAAGCGTTCCTGATGGCACAGTGATTTATTTCTATAATTCATTGCAAACATGGGGAAATTCAGTGACTGTAAATGGAGGAAAATATTCAATATCAGTTCCTGTTAGTTCAAATCTATATTATAAATACACCGTTTATACTACTAGCTATTCTAACTTTTCCAGCATTGCAACCGGAACAAATGATCAGTTGACAAAGAATATCAATGGAAATACAGTTAACTAAGTAGAAGAAACAAACAATTAAGAACAATGAAACGAGTACGACAAATAAACTTTGACACACAAGGAAAAGTTTATGTGCGAGTTCCATCTGACAACTAAAATTTAAATTACAACAGATGAAAAATACAATTAAAATATTCCTGTTACTACTTGTGATTAGCGTATTGCCAATGCAAGCACAAACTGCAGGTGACGACTTTCAGCCACATGCTGGAACAGTTGCAGTAGGGGCTAGTGCTAATATCTCTAATCTGTTCATTAACATGGCTACAGATCCGCAAGTACCATCCCTTTGTGCAAGATATTATTTGCGAGATAAGACAGCAATTAGAGCTACTTTTGGCATTAACTCTAGCAATAGACTTGACAAATACAATGTTCGTGATGACGCTGCATTTGTTAATGACCCACTTGGTAACAAAGAGGTGATAGACACAAAAAGAAGCATTACTTCAAGTTATAATACATCTTTAGCACTTCAACAATACTTCGGAGAGTCTAAACTTAGAGGATTTGTGGGAGTTCAAGGCTTATATGGAGCTGGGTCAGGGAGTGTTACTAACTCTTTTGCAAACCCAATGAATGCCATTAATCCCACGCCATCAATTTATACAAATTATTCGAGTGGCGCTCGCGTGTTGGAAAATCGCACACAGACCATTTACAGTGTGGGTGGTGGTGTGATAGCTGGTTTTGAGTATTTTATGATGCCTCGCCTATCCATCGGAGGAGAAATCAGCCTTAATGCCATCTACACTAAGGCAGGACAAACAAGCACTAAATCAGAAAGTGTAGTGAATGGGGAGGTTGTTACAACCGACAAAGTGACTGGTGCTGGAGGTTCTGAAATGGAAATTAAAACACTTGGATATGGACATAGAGATTTCAACAATCAGATTGGCGTCTATATCATGTATCATTTCTAATCCCGAATGTGGTTGATAGACTTCATAGTCTGACACCAATTTTTAATTACAAATGCCGAATACTATTTCAATAGTTATTCGGCATTTATTTTAATGATTAATGGCTCTATAACATTTTGGGAGGGTACTCCTTGAAAACACATATTCCAGTTTGAAAACTTAAACGCTAAGACGTAATAATTCATCCGATTTACACTCGGGTTGCTTGTGTCGATATTTTACCTAGGGGATAGCGACTTCGTGCCTTTGTGTTCAAAAAATGTTTTATCAGACGCCGCATCCGAGGTCTCTTCAATTTTCAATTTTGATTTTTCAATTATGTTCCTGTACCTATGTGGTTAAATTTTCGCTTTGCCAAACAAGCCAATTTGCCGAAAGGCAAAACTATGTGCCTTTTGAATTTCTATTTGAATAGCTTCAAGTGTTCCAAGTGTTATAAAGGATACTTTTGTGCCTTTTGTGGTTTAATTTCTTCCTTTGGTTTTTCCCAGCTTATTCCTTTATAGAACCGGATTAAATGATAAATTACTTCATCTGAAAAAAGCTAAAATTGACGTTGCCATAATTTCTATGACTTTCGAAGTTGGGGTGACTTTCAAAGTTGGACTTTGCAGAATGTTCCAATACGAATAAACCATCCGGTTTGAGCAATTGATGTGAGAAGATTAGATTGGGGATTTCGTCAATTTTATCCAACTCATAAGGTGGATCAGCAAATATCATATCATATTGAATATGGCAAGTTGCTATGTACTTAAACACATCCAATTTAACAAGCGCCAAAGTGTCAATTTTTAATTCGGCACATACCTTTCTGATAAAACTGCAATGCCTTTCATTCTGTTCTACAGAGGTTACAGATCGTGCACCTCGCGAAACAAACTCTACTCCTATCCCACCAGTACCCGCAAATAAATCAAGGACATCAATATCCTCAAAATCAATTCGGTTATTCAACAAATTAAACAACCCCTCTTTCGCAAAATCAGTTGTTGGTCTGGCAGTAATGTTGCTAGGTGCACTTATTCTACGACCCTTATATAATCCACTAATTATTCGCATATTACGTTTTTAATATATAAATTAAGTTGCTTTGAGAAATCTAAACTCTTCCTATTTTGATACATATACACTCCAACTTTATCAATGTCAAAAGAAAACTCTTCATACATTCTAAGCACATAATAAACTAAATCATCGGGTGTGTTCACAGAATAAGTATTCAATAAATGCAGCTTCCCACTTACTAAAACAAGTATATCAACGTAAGAATCCCTCAATAAAACAGCTACTTGAGTAGTGACATCAATAGTAAACCTATCATTAATAAAATCACTGATATGATGTTCAATGGTTATCTTTGGGAAAAGTGAACACATTGCACGTTCAAAACCAAGTGGTATTGCATATACAACAACAGTATTAAGTTTAGTCAGCAAACTAAACTGCAATATACTTGAAGAAGAAATATCGAACTGAAAATTGAGATAATCATCAATATGATCTTTTCTAAACAAATCATTTGGTACGAGTGTATAAACATTAGATTCATACACAATTCTAACCGATTGATACAGCAATTTAGACTCAACAACATCGTTGAAAAGGGAAATAATATCATCGCATGAAGCATTATGTACAGTCCCAACACATTTCGACGCAATTAGAGTTATGCGAGTATGATCATAGATATTAAAAAAACAATCCTTATCATCAAGTTTAATAACTAAATGATAAGGATTAATACCTGAAATGCTCAAATCAATAGATGCTAAATCCGAATTATTCATAATCGTAAACAAGATATTATAACATGCAAATTTAGGAAAGATAATTCAATGGAAACACTTTTCTATAAATTAAAGTCCATCCAATTTTGAAAATCTATGTATCTTTGTCATAATATCAGAAAACCGAAACACAAGCTAAACTTATGACAGAACAATCTAATAAATTTGATGCTCATGCAAAAGACTGGGATAGAAATAATATGCATCACTTGCGCTCGGTAGCCATCGCAGAAATCATGCAGCATCTTATCCCTTTCAACAAATCAATGGCAGTTTTGGAGTATGGGGCTGGGACTGGGCTTCTAAGTTTCCTCCTTCACGATCAATTTAAAACTATCACTCTAATGGACAACTCAGTGGGTATGGTTGACGTGTGCAATGACAAAATCAGATCATTACAACTCAATAATGTGAATGCGGTGGTGCATGATTTAGAAAAAGAAGTATATTCTCAAACTTTTGATATCATTTACTTTCAAATGGTGCTACATCACATTGAGAACACTACAAAAGCATTAAAGAACATGCACGCCATTCTCAACACAAACGGCTGGTTATCAATAGCTGACTTATACACAGAAGATGGAACTTTTCATGGTGAAGGTGAAAAGGTTCATCATGGATTTAACCCCGATGAATTAAAAGAAATATTAGAAATAACTGGATTTTACAACATTAAATACCAACCTTGCTTCGAAATTAAAAGAGATAACGGCAAGACTTATCCTATATTCATTTTAGTAGCACAAAAATGTAATTGAAATATACAACCGAAAAAGAAGAACTAATTTCAATACTCAAATTAAAGTCAAGTAAACATCAAAGAGTCATGCAAAATCAAAAAAAAGAAATATCAAAAAAAACCATGCTACTAGTTACTTTAGGAATCTGCATGTCATTATCAATCCAAGCACAGGAGATTAGTTCGTGCGAAAGCCTAAGCGTATTTAATAAGAATAGGAAACCCGACCTTGGATTAATTATCAGTAGTGGTGACGCAGAAACAGTGTGGAATGCTCTTCGACTAGCAGTAGTAGCAGAATCAAAAGGTGATAGTGTGGTGATATTTGTTGTTAACAAAGCCGTAGATGTATTCATAAAAGGCGATAGTAAGTATGATGTATTCAAGCTCAGTAAACAATTGACGGCAAAAAATGTGGACATATACACCTGTGCAACCTGTGCTAAAGCTCGAAATACAGAAAATATACAAATGTGTACCATCACCTCCATTTATGACATGTACGACATCATCAACCAAAGCAAGAAAATCATTAGTTTTTAAGCCAACCTTAATATAATTGCCGATGAAAACGAAACATACACTCAATATCCATAGACAATACAGCCAATTTCTAAGATTACATCCTACTTTATTTACATATAAAGAACGATTAGAGCTGAAAAAAATATTCAAAACACATTATCCTGTGATATTTGAAAATGAAACAAATATTGGCAGAGGTATTTCTGACAAGATAAACGTGGTTGAAATTTTACTCAATGAAATTGGATTGGGCAAAGCTGCAGTAGTTAGTGTGTTGGTATATGAGCTGGTGAAATCGAAGATATATACCGTAGAGGAGCTTGAAAACACATTTGATACCAAACTCACGTCTATCATCAATGGAATGATGCGAGTAGCAGACCTATATGCAAAAAAAACATCGCTGGAAACAGAAAACTTTAGAAAACTATTTCTTACTCTAGCCGAAGACATCAGGGTCATACTTATTATTATTGCAGAGCATTTGCAAATAATGAGAACACTCCAACACCACCCCGAACAATCCATTCAAGACGTTGCCCGGGAAAGTTCATTTCTTTATGCGCCACTTGCACATAGAATGGGCTTGTACAAAATCAAGACAGAGCTAGAAGACTTATCATTAAAATACACCAACCGAGAGATTTATAATGAGATAGCAACCAAACTCAACGAGACAAAATCTTCCAGAGAAAATTACATTGCTGAATTCATTGAACCACTTAGTGATAAATTAAATGAACTGGGATACAAATTTGAAATTAAGGGCAGAACAAAGTCCATTCACTCTATTTACAACAAAATAAAAAAACAAAACACCACCTTTGAAAAAATTTATGACCTATTTGCCATTCGAGTAATATTTGATGTACCAATGGAAAAGGAGAAAGCAGCATGCTGGCAGGCCTATTCAATAGTTGCTGACATGTACCAGCCTAATCCTAAGCGACTTCGTGACTGGCTATCAATTCCAAAATCTAACGGATATGAAAGCCTTCATACAACCGTACTCGGCAGCGAAGGAAAATGGATAGAGGTTCAAATAAGAACCGTTCGCATGGATGAGATTGCTGAAATGGGACTAGCGGCACACTGGAAATATAAAGGTATTAAGAGTGAATCGGGAATGGATGAATGGCTGAAAAGCATTCGAGAAATTCTAGAAAATCCAGAGCTGAATGCAGTCGACTTTATGGATGAGTTCAAACTCAATCTGTATGACAAAGAGGTGTTTGTGTTTACTCCCAAAGGAGACTTACACAGACTG
>CAIUKZ010000030.1 GCA_903899865.1 uncultured Bacteroidales bacterium
ATATCAGTATTCATAATTCTTCGGGTTTTAAAATTAACTCCTCAGCTCTTTCAAAAACTTTTTGTACAAATTCCTGAGGGTTATCAATTCCCATTGAGATAAAAACTAAATCTGGATTATCACTATTCAAATAATTTTCAACTTTTGATGATGTTTCAGAATTACTTAATAAAAGTCCTGTATAAATTAAATCACCTTTATCTTTAATATCCTTTACTATAAAATCATCCAATTTCGTAGCAAGTTCCAAATTATCTTTTGCAATTTCTTCAACCAAAAATGTATACGAAAGGGGTAAAGTATCTTTATTCAATGAAGTTACAATATCATTAATCACTTGGTTAGTTGGCGTTTGTCTAAATTTAGCTTCACCAAGATATATTCTAACATTATCTACCCCATTGGTTTCAACAAGGTCAATCATTAGTGTATCATCTCCTTTAATCGCTTGGTCAACATTAGGATTGTATTTTAGTTTAAAAACTTTAATTAGTTCTTTACCTAATGTAGTTTGGACATAGTCTGTTAAAATAATTTCAGTTGCGTTTCCTTTTTTAACCTTATCTGCTGTTGGAAGTTTCCTGTGCTGTTCTGCGTATTTAGTGAACCCAAGTTCTTTATATTTTTCTTTCAACCTGTCAATTCTAAATTGAGTGTAATGATGTTTAATGATTTTTTTTGCCATCCACTCAATTAATTCATCATTCCGAGAAGTAATTTCTGTAAGCTCTCTATGACATTTGGTAGCTGTTACGGGAATATCATTTACAGCTAACCACCTTCCAAATGGATTGGAATTATCAGGGTGCTTTCCTATTAATTTTTCTTGTTTGGTCATATCTTAATTTGTGTGCTGGCAAAAAATTGGCTCTTTTTGCAAGCTGAAGAATCAGCCTGTGTGTTGGAGCTTGCAAATGTGCCAATTGTGCGTTGGCGTGTCGTTCTTAGCATGAAACACAACAGCTGTGTAAGTGTAACTCAGTTACACCTATTTTGTCTGTATTTGAGCTATTCTGTTTGTTAATGTTCTGATATTTAGGTTTGTGTACAAGCTTAAAAAAAATCACACTGTTACACTTATCCCTGGTTCGTAGTGTCTCGTGGCTGTTGCACAGCTCAACACAAGACCTCACAGGTTTTGAAAACCTGTGAGGTCTGTACATTACTTCCGTCCCTCTGCTACCCTGTCTTTCTATATTAGTACGGTTCACAGAACCACGCTAGCATATCTATCCCACACAAATATACTATTTTATTGGTAAAGAATATGTAAAGCAGGAGCTCTTTTCAGTCAGTGAGCCTAACTCACAGGTTGCGTAGTATTCACCCTGTGAGTTGGGCTCACCATGCATTATTTCTCTAGCGCTACATCCACGGCCGTCATTTCGCCGTCATTTACGCTTACAGTAAGAGTCTGAGTGGCATATCCCACTTTAGAGACGGTCATTTCGTAGGTTCCTTCGGCTAAAGATTTGATACGGAATCCTCCTTTGTCGGCCGTCTTTTTGGAGTGAGTGGTTACTTTTACGTTGGCCGATGGACTGCTGGCAGCTTTCATCATCGCTGCACTGACCATGGGGGTCAATGTCACCGTAGCACCCTTCAGACCAGTGCCTGTGACGGTATCCATCACCACACCCTTTACTGCTAGTCCCGCACCCGCATTGCGTATGATTTTTCTGGCTGATTTGTACCCGTTGTAGAAGTTGACTTGCGTAAGGCGGATGATTTCTACAGCCGCGTCCATACTTGCCAATAGCCCATCTGCGGTGGCAAAAAGTGCTGAGAGTTGTTTGGTGGCTTGTGAAGTCACCGTTATCCCTATCCTTGGAGCTGCCAGCGTGGCATTATAGCCATTGATAGCTGCTAGGAGTGCGGTTTGAGTAATGGTGCTGAAATAGGTTTACAAAAAAAAAGGGTCTATACAATAGACCCTTACGCCTTACCTGTACCCTGTAAGATTTGTCATCGCGTCTTAGCACCCTCTCCTAGGGAGAGGGCGGGGGGAGAGGCCTCTTATTCTCCCATCATCCTACTCACATACTTACCGATAATATCAAACTCGATATTTACCACAGTACCCACTTCTATTTGATGAAAGTTGGTATGTTCGTAAGTATAAGGGATGATAGCCACTTGAAAGCTATTGTTGGTGGGGTTGCACACAGTTAGACTTACGCCATTCACCGTCACCGATCCTTTGTCAACAGTCAGATAACCACGCTTAGCCATGGTGCTATCATATTCGTACTCAAATGTAAAATACCAGCTCCCATTATTTTCTTTCACTTCTGTACAAATGGCAGTCTGATCCACATGACCCTGAACAATGTGCCCATCCAGTCTGCCATTCATCATCATGCTACGTTCCAGATTCACTTTCGAACCCACTTTGAGCTTACCCAAATTGCTTCTATCCAATGTCTCTTTGATAGCCGTAACCGTGTATTGATCACCTTCAATCGACACCACCGTCAAGCACACTCCATTATGAGCCACACTTTGATCTATCTTCAATTCATTCGTAAACGAACATTGCATGGTAATGTGTAGGTTATCCAATTCATTTCTAAGCGCAACCACAGAAGCCGCTTCCTCTATTATTCCTGAAAACATATTACAATTTGTATTTTTTTAAACCCTAAACAGTACTCCATCTTTATTGACAACCGATATTGAATTCATTCCTCAACCTTCAATCTTCAATCTTCAATTATCAATTATCAATTATCAATTATTAATTATTTTCTGATCCATTCGTCCATCGCTTTAGCAGCCTTTCTTCCATCGCCCATGGCAAGGATAACGGTAGCACCTCCGCGTACAATATCACCTCCAGCGAATATGATTGGCACTGCCGACTGCATGGTTTCTTGGTTCACCACCACTGTTCCCCATTTGGTAACTTCCAGTCCTTTCACCGATTGTGGTATCAGCGGGTTAGGCGACACGCCCACACTCACCACTACCTCATCCACTTCTACCAGCTTGGTAACACCAGGCAGTTCTACTGGCGACCTCCGTCCCGATGCATCTGGCTCTCCCAACTCCATCACTTGTAACATCATGTGTGTTACACGCCCTTGCTCATTACCCAAATACTCAATCGGGTTATGTAAAGTCAGAAATTCAATACCTTCTTCTTTGGCGTGCTTTACTTCTTCCAATCGTGCAGGCATCTCTTGCTCTGACCTACGATAGACTATCATCGCCTTTTCGGCTCCAAGCCTGCGAGCCGTACGGATGGAATCCATGGCAGTATTACCACCACCGATAACAGCTACTTTCTTGCCTTTATACACAGGGGTATCCGAGTCTGGATTGGCAGCATCCATCAGGTTGACACGTGTGAGGTATTCGTTGGACGACATGATTCCCACCAAGTTTTCGCCTTTGATATCCATAAAGCGTGGAAGTCCAGCACCACTAGCTACGAATACGCCCTTGAAGCCATCATCTTCTAAGTCTTGGATGGAGATGGTTTTGCCCACAATGCAGTTGGTGATAAAATGCACGCCCATGGCTTGTAGGTTGTGTATTTCCACATCCACTATTTCGTTGGGCAGACGAAATTCGGGAATGCCATATTTGAGCACGCCACCTATTTCATGCAATGCCTCGAAAACAACCACCTCATAACCTAGCTTAGCCATATCGCCAGCAAAAGCAAGTCCTGCAGGACCAGAACCTACCACTGCTATTTTGATGCCATTATGGGGAGCGCATACAGGTACAGATATTTTACCACTGATACGCTCATAGTCGGCAGCAAATCGCTCAAGATGCCCGATAGCAACCGACTCTTTATTCATTTTCAAGTGAATACATTTGCTTTCGCACTGTCTTTCTTGTGGGCACACACGTCCACACACAGCAGGAAGTGCCGATGTTTCTTTGAGGGTAATAGCAGCCTGTAGAAATTCGCCTCGCTCAATGTTTTTGATGAACTTTGGGATATAGATACCCACTGGACAACCTTCCATGCAGGTCGGATTGGCACAGTCGAGGCATCGCTTGGCTTCTTGCACAGCTTGCTCTGGAGTAAGCCCAAGGTTCACTTCCTCATTTCGTACATGCGACCGATACGTGGCATCGAGCTCGGGCATGTGAACCCGCTCTATACTACTACGCTCCTTGGCTTTCATAGATCCGCGCAATTCTTCGCGCCAAGCTTGTGCTCTTTCTTCTGCTATGTTCATGATGATAGTATTTTTTTTGAGTTGCCATTTTTTCGTTTATGGCAGTCTTCATTCTTTTATTTTATTACTGAATTATCTTTCTGTCTGACCTTTCAGGTCATATCTATACTTCCAGTCTTTTTCCGTAGGTCACAGACCTACGGTTATTAAAATCTGGCTTTTCAAGCCAAACCAACTCACCAATTATTAATTATTAATTGTTAATTATTAATTATCTTGTTCATTTCCTCTTGTTCCATTTCCTTGTATCCTCCAAGTCGCATGAGCATCTCATCAAAGTCCACTTGGTGTGCATCAAACTCAGGGCCATCCACGCATACAAATTTTGTTTTTCCACCTACACTCACACGACATGCACCGCACATTCCTGTACCGTCCACCATGATGGTGTTAAGCGATGCCAAGGTGGGCACTTCGTATTGTTTGGTAAGTTTGCTTACAAACTTCATCATGATTGCAGGCCCGATGGTAACACACAGATCCACTTTTTCGCGCTGAATAACCGTCTCTACACCAGTGGTTACCAACCCTTTGTTGCCAGACGATCCGTCGTCGGTCATAATGATTACTTCGTCGCTGTAGTTGCGCATTTGCTCCTCAAGGATAATCAAGTCTTTGTTACGAGCCGCTAATACAGTGATAACTTTATTGCCAGCATTTTTAAGCGCCTGTACAATAGGCATCATAGGAGCTGTTCCCACACCACCACATGCACATATTACAGTGCCAAAATTTTCGATGTGAGTAGCCTTCCCTAATGGGCCTACCATGTCGGTAATGTATTCGCCTACTTCTAGGGCACAGACTTTGGATGATGAAACGCCCATTTTTTGGATTACCAATGTGATGGTTCCCTTTTGTAGATCTGCATCTGCAATGGTAAGTGGAATTCGTTCCCCTTTATCACCTACTCTGACTATGACAAAGTGTCCAGCCTTACGAGCCTTTGCTATCAGGGGAGCTTCTACTTCAAATTTTACTACATTGGCAGAAAAGTACTCTTTGCTAATAATTTTGTTCATGCTAGTGTTTTGTATTTGGCAAATTTACTAATATTCTGAAAGACTATTGCGATGTTTTATCGATGTTTTTCGAAAGCAAAACATTTTCCTATTTTAAGTGTTTGATAAACAGAACCGCATTTGCAAGGCGGCTGCAAGTTGAGTGCGTGTAATTGAATTCATCACCGTACTCCTCTCGCAAGAATCCACAAATATACCATTTTTAGTCTAAATTGCAGATGCATTATTTGTGAGATTCTAAAAATGTTTTTATATTTGTACCGAAAATTCCGAAAGACATGCTGAATCGTTTTTTTACATATTTCTATTTCTACTTTTACTTTTCTAAGTAAGAGCAGGAGTTTTTTTGTGTAACAAATGATTTTTCACACAATACATAAGAATCCTGCTCAAACAATGAGCGGGATTTTTTTTTGTAATTCGTTAACGAGTATATTCCTATCCTCTACTTTGATAGGGACGTAGAAAGTAATTATTACAAACAGATGAAACGAACATGTCCAAAACCAAAACTAGGACATAGAAGGGAATTGAAAATCAACGAAGTTAATGATTATACTAACTAACTAACTAACTAACTAACTAACTAAACAATACACCCCCTCCTTTGGAGGGGCTTGGGGAGGCAAAAAAAATGAAAACAATAGCAATACAAGGAGTTAAGGGTGCATTCCACGAAATAGCTGCTCGTCAGTATTTTGAAGGTGAAGAGATAAATGTACTAGAATGCTATACATTTAAGGATTTGTTTGATGCAATAGCAAAAGACCCTGAACTGATAGGTATTGTCGCTATTGAAAACACCATTGCTGGAAGCCTTTTGCCCAATTATGCACTTCTTCGTGAGAGCGGTTGTCCCATTGTAGGCGAACATAAATTGAGGATAGAACACAATCTGGTAGCCCTGCCAGGACAAGACAAGAATGAGATTTGTGAAGTGTATTCTCACCCCATTGCGCTGATGCAATGTGAAGATTTCTTTGCATCACACAAATATATGCGAGCAATAGCGAGTGAAGATACTGCATTGTCGGCCAAAGAAATAGCCGTAAAAGGTCTCAAGGGACGCGCAGCGATATGTAGCTCACTAGCTGCCCAAATGTATGAACTTGACATATTAGCGAGAGGCATAGAAACTAATAAGCGTAATTTCACTCGATTTCTAATCATTGCACAGCCTCAACTGGCTAGTCAGTTGAAAAAAGGAAAACAAGTCGATAAAGTTTCACTGGTATTTTCACTGTCGCATCATGAAGGTAGTTTAGCAAAAGTGCTTACCATCCTGGCGGACAATCACATGAACTTGACCAAAATCCAATCCCTTCCCATCATCGGCGAAGAATGGAGGTATCAGTTTTATATAGATTTTACATTTACTGATTATAATCAATTTCAAAA
>CAIUKZ010000031.1 GCA_903899865.1 uncultured Bacteroidales bacterium
CATAAGTCTATAAACTTGTCAAAAGATTACAGTCAACTAAATATCAAAACGATGATGAGTATTAATACCAATTTTGACAGGGAGCACATCTGGCACCCTTATACTTCGATGATTGATCCGTTACCAGTGTATCCTGTAAAAGGAGCGAGTGGGGTTTACATCGAGTTGGAAGATGGAAGGAAGTTGATAGATGGCATGTCTTCGTGGTGGGCGTGTATTCATGGTTACAATCACCCTGTGATGAATGCAGCCATTGAGGAGCAGTTGCACCGCGTGTCGCACATCATGTTTGGAGGTATCACTCACGAGCCTGCGGTGAAGTTGGCAGAGAACCTCCTTTCCATCGTACCGCAAAACCTGAAACACATTTTTTACAGCGATTCCGGTTCGGTGTCCATCGAAGTAGCTATGAAGATGGCCATTCAGTACCAATATTCCAAAGGCAACACGGCTAAAAATAAATTTGCCACCATCCGCTCTGGCTATCATGGTGATACGTGGAATGCCATGTCAGTCTGTGACCCCGTGACGGGCATGCACAGTCTGTTTGCAGGTGCGCTGACTTGTCAGTTTTTTGCTCCAGCGCCGATGTGTGAGTTTGGTGGTGCGTGGGATGACGCTGATTTCACTCCAATGCGTGAATTGCTGTATGCAAATCTTTCTCAAATAGCTGCCGTAGTAGTAGAACCCATAGTGCAAGGCGCTGGAGGAATGCGTTTCTATCATCCGCAATACCTCGTAGAGCTTCGTGCAGTATGCGATGAGCTTGATATTTTATTGATATTTGATGAAATTGCCACCGGATTTGGGCGCACAGGAAAACTTTTTGCGTGGGAGCATGCACAAGTGCAACCTGATATCATGACCATAGGCAAAGCCATCACAGGTGGATATCTCAGTTTTGCTGCTACGTTGGCAAGCGAGGAAGTGGCCATGACCATTTCTCGAGGCAATCCGGGGGTGTTTATGCACGGACCTACTTTCATGGGTAATCCGTTGGCTTGTGCTGCGGCCAATGCTTCTTTTGAGATTTTGATGAATAGCAATTGGGCAGAAAAGGTTGAAGCCATCGAAGCCCAAATGCGCGATGAATTAGCCCCGGCCGAGGAGTTTGACAATGTAAAAGCTGTTCGTGTATTGGGTGCCATCGGTGTGTTGGAAATGAAAAAACCAGTAAATATGGCAGTGCTTCAAGCCGAATTTGTGAAGCGTGGCATTTGGATACGTCCGTTTGGAAAATTGGTGTACATCATGCCACCTTATATTATTGAAAAAGAAGAACTCTCCAAATTGACAAAAGGAATGTTGGATATAGTAGCCCCCTAAATCCCCCGATGGGGGGACTTAAAGAAGTAAATCAACAATGGCGATCAAAACAAAAATGAACAAAGAACAACGATACACAAACCGACTCAACGAGCTGAGCCAAACCGACAGTTTAAGAGAGCTTAAAACCGTTTCTCACGACCGTGAGTATGTGATTCACAACGGACGTAAGATGGTGAACCTGTCCTCCAATGATTATTTGGGTGTTGGCACCACTGGCAAACTTTGGGAAGAATTTCTACAAACCAATCCATTCGAACTGGGTGGGACTTTCCCTGGTAGTGCTTGTTCGTCACGCCTCCAAACTGGAAATCATAGCGCTTATGACGAGCTTGAAAAGTCGTTCGCTCGGATGTTTCACTATGAAGCCTGCATGATTATTTGCACAGGTTTCAATGCCAATCTGGGAATCATCCCTGCTCTTGCCACTGCCAACGACCTTATTGTAGCTGATAAACTGGTGCATGCCAGCTTGATAGATGGATTCCGACTGTCTTCAGCAAAATTAATTCGCTTTCCACACAATGATTTGCAAAGATTACAGTTTATTCTAGAAAAGGAACGTGACCAGTATGATAATGTATTTATTGTGTCCGAATCCATTTTTAGCATGGATGGCGATGCGTCTGACATGAAGCGATTGGTAGC